>JAAZED010000409.1 GCA_012512465.1 Oxalobacter sp.
GCGGGGGCAAATTTTTTCTCCAGTGATGCGGAGTAAATAAACGGCTTGAATGAGGAGCCGGGCTGCCGCCATGCCTGGGTCACATGGTTGAATTTTCTCTTGTTGAAATCAAAGCCGCCAACCATTGCCTTGATTGCACCATCATGCGTATTGAGAGAAACAAACGCGGATTCCACGTCCGGCATTTGCGTGATGGACCAGGTATCATTTTTTTCTTTGGTGACACGAATAATGGCGCCTTTTTTGATCTGTCTGCTGGGTTTTGCCGTTGCGGAAAGTCCGGATGCCGCAAAGCTCAATCCTTTGCCGGTAATGTGAATCTCTTCGCCGGAAGAGATCACAGCATGTACCACTTTGGGCGAGGCTTCCAGCACAATGGCAGCCAGCAATTCATCGCTGTCAGGATAATGTGCGAGTTCGGCTTCGATAGCTTCAGCGGCTTCTTCCTTGGATGCCGGAATTTCCATATAGCCTTCGGGACCACGAAAACCGTGCCGTTTTTCATAATCCATCACACCGTCTCTGACCGCACGATAAGCGGCTTCCTGATCAGTACTTGTGATGGTGGTGTAAACATTCAGGCCCTTTGTATAGGTTTCATCCTTGTACTGCTCATAGACGAGCATACGGGCCAGTTCTGCCACGAATTCGGCATGAATGGGAAATTCATTGGCTTTATTCTTGATCGTGATGACTTCGTTTTTGGCTTTTTCATACTCGGCCTGGCTGATATAGCCAAGCTGGTGCATGCGCTGCAGGATGTATTGCTGCCTGACCCGTGCACGTGCCGGATTGGCTACCGGGTTGTTCGCTGAAGGCGCTTTTGGGAGTCCGGCGAGCATGGCTGCTTCGGCTGTGGTGACATCCTGAAGCCTTTTGCCGAAGTAGATCTGGGAAGCCGAGGCAAAGCCGAAAGCTCGCTGTCCCAGGTAAATCTGGTTCATGTAGATTTCAAAAATCTGGTCCTTGGAAAGTGCACTTTCGATTTTCCAGGCCAGCATGGCTTCATACATTTTCCGCTTGAGGGTTTGTTCGCTGGTCAAAAAGAAGTTGCGCGCGACCTGCTGGGTAATCGTCGAGGCGCCTTGCCTGTTGGCGCTTGTCAGGTTGCGAAAGGCCGCCCTCATGATACCCAGATAGTCAATGCCGCCATGCTGGTAAAAGCGGTCATCCTCAATAGCGAGAACGGCTTTTTTCATGACATCCGGAATTTCGTTGAAACGGATCAGATTGCGTCTTTCTTCTCCGAATTCGCCGATAAGCACATTGTCTGCGGTATAGACGCGCAACGGCATTTTCGGCTGGTAATCGGTCAACTGATCCAGATCAGGCAGGTTGGGATAAACCATGACCATGGCAAACGCGCCCGTCAAGGCGCCGGCAATGCCAAGGCCAAAACACACGACAGCCGTGTTAAAGAGGGTGCGCAATACCCGCTGTTTGGTCCAGGGTGCTTTTTTTCGGGGGGAGCCCTTCTTTTTCCTTGAAATCATGCAGTGCAAACGGTAAATCAATGAGAACCGACATTATCCTTGAAACTGCAGATCTTCGCATTGGAATATTACGTTCCGGTTCAAATTAATTTGTAAATTTCTGTGTTTTTTTCTGTCAGGGAAAGGAAAACGACGTGAAGGTATTCGCAGATGAAATCACAGGTTACAATTTCGCATGGGCGAAAATATATTTCTGGTGGGCCTGATGGGGTCAGGCAAGACAACGGTGGGAAGAGCGCTGGCGAAGCGGCTCGGTCTGCGCTTTATTGATTCGGATCATGAGATCGAATCCCGGACAGGTGCTTCCATTTCCTGGATATTTGAGATTGAAGGAGAGGATTCATTTCGCAAGCGGGAGGTCGATGCCATTCGTGATCTGACGGCGCGAAAAGGGATTGTGCTGGCTACAGGCGGTGGTGCAGTGATCAGTCCGGAAAACCGGCGTTATCTCAAGGAGCGCGGAACAGTCGTTTATCTGCGTGCGTCCGTGAATAATGTGCTGCAGCGAACCATGCACGACAGGAATCGCCCGCTTTTACAGACTGACGATCCCAGGAAGAAGATGGAGGAGCTTTTCCGGCAGCGTGAGCCCTTTTATACAGAAGTTGCCGATATTGTGATTGATACCGGGCGGCAGAATGTGCATGCCATGGTGCAATCCATTCTGGGAAAAATGACCGGGAAACGCAAAGAGATAAAAACGGGCGGAAAGCCGGATGCAAAAAACAGAAACCGCAAAAAAAATGAAGGGCGACAGAAAAAAAGCATGGTGACAAGAGAATCCAAACACATTCATTTGCAGGTTGATCTTGGTGAGCGCAGTTATCCGATTGAAATCGGGCCGGGACTGATCAATGACAGCAAACTCATTGCTCGGCTGGTAAAAGGGAGCCGGATAGTCGTGGTGACCAATACGGTTGTGGCGCCGTTGTACCTGGAGAAGATGACCCGATCACTTGAAGCGGCTGGAAAACAGGTTATTCCCATTGTTTTGCCTGATGGCGAGCAGGAAAAAAACTGGGCCAGCCTGATGACGGTATTTGATATCCTGCTGGAAAATAAATGCGACAGGAAAACCACGCTGCTGGCACTGGGTGGTGGCGTGATTGGTGACCTGACCGGTTATGCGGCTGCGAGTTTTATGCGGGGCATTCCATTTGTCCAGGTGCCGACCACGCTGTTGGCAGAGGTGGATTCTTCTGTCGGCGGGAAAACGGGTATCAACCACCCGCTGGGAAAAAACATGATTGGCGCGTTTTACCAGCCGGAGGCGGTGATTGCCGATACCCTGACATTGAATACGCTGCCGGATCGCGAACTGTCTGCCGGGATGGCGGAAGTCATCAAGCATGGCGCCATTTTAGACCCTGACTATTTTGCCTGGATAGAAAAAGATATTGCGCAACTGATGGCGCGTGACGGGGCAGCACTGGCGTATGCCATTGGCCGTTCCTGTGAAATCAAGGCGGATGTGGTGCGGCAGGATGAAAGAGAAAGCAGCGGCTTGCGAGCGATCCTGAATTTTGGACATACCTTTGGTCATGCCATTGAAGCCGGGCTGGGGTTTGGTGAGTGGCTTCATGGTGAAGCGGTTGGTTGCGGCATGGTGATGGCTGCTGACTTGTCATGCCGGATGGGATTGCTTGATGCCGCCTCAACGGAACGCATCAGTAAACTGGTTAAAGCAGCCGGGCTGCCAACCGTCGCGCCTGATCTTGGGGTGGATCGCTGGATTGAGCTGATGCAGGTGGACAAGAAAAATGCTGGCGGCGAGATCCAGTTCATTCTATTGAAATCGCTCGGGTCCGCCTTTGTGACCACGGTGCCGGATGCAATGCTGCGCGAGACGCTGAAAGCCTGCGTCAACGCGGTATAACGAGGCCACTGGTTTTCCCGGCATACAGCCCATCTTAGGGGGACAGACATGAATCCATACCACTTGGCGCCTTATGCC
>JAAZED010000410.1 GCA_012512465.1 Oxalobacter sp.
AATTCACCGGGCGGCTCGGTTTCTGCCGGTATGGCGATTTATGACACAATGCAGTTCATCAAGCCGGACGTGTCCACCTTGTGTACGGGCCTGGCCGCATCCATGGGTGCTTTTCTCCTGGCTGCCGGTGCGAAGGGCAAGCGTTTTTCCCTGCCAAATTCACGCATCATGATTCACCAGCCATCCGGCGGTGCACAGGGGCAGGCGTCGGATATTGAAATTCATGCCCGTGAAATCCTGTATCTGCGTGAAAGACTTAATGCCATTCTGGCTGAGAATACGGGTAAGCGTATCGAGCAGGTTGGCCTGGATACCGAACGGGACAACTTCATGTCTGCAGATGAGGCAGCCGCGTATGGTCTGATTGACCAGGTGTTGACGCACCGGACTTGATTAATCCTTGTTTTTACGGGGTTTTCCTGTTTTAAGCCCGCTGGCCGGATAGGGGGTAACGCTTCCGGCTTGCGGGAAATCCTGCGTCTTTTTTCATCTTGTGCTATCTTGTTCACAAGCCCTGAACAAATTCATTTTTCTTCCGAATCACTTTATCTGTTATATCTCCCATGTCACAAAACAACTCATCTTCAGGCGAAAAGCTGCTTTATTGCTCATTTTGCGGAAAAAGCCAGAATGAAGTGAAAAAGCTGATTGCCGGTCCTTCCGTTTTTATCTGTGATGAATGTATTGATTTATGTAATGACATCATCAGGGATGAAATCCTGAATCCCGAGTTTTCCAGGGAAAACAGGGAAGAGCTGCCAACGCCCATGGAAATCTGTGAATTGCTTGACCAGTATGTTATTGGTCAAACCCTGGCAAAGAAAATTCTGTCTGTTGCGGTATATAACCACTATAAACGCCTGCGCTATTTTGCCGGCAAAGACGATGATGTCGAGCTTTCCAAGAGCAATATCCTGCTGATTGGCCCGACCGGGTCAGGCAAAACCCTGCTTGCGCAAACGCTGGCGCGTATGCTGAATGTGCCTTTTGTGATTGCAGATGCGACAACCCTGACAGAGGCCGGGTATGTGGGGGAGGATGTGGAAAACATCATCCAGAAACTGCTGCAGAATTGTGATTATGATGTGGAAAGGGCACAGCGCGGTATCGTCTATATTGATGAAATCGACAAGATTTCGCGCAAATCCGACAATCCGTCCATTACCCGCGATGTATCAGGAGAAGGGGTACAGCAGGCGCTTTTGAAGATGATTGAGGGCACCATGGCTTCTGTACCGCCTCAAGGCGGGCGCAAGCATCCCAATCAGGATTTCATCCAGGTGGATACCACCAACATCATGTTTATCTGTGGCGGCGCCTTTGACGGGCTGACAAAGATCATATCTGATCGATCGGAAAAAGGCGGCATCGGATTTTCCGCCAACGTCAAGAGCCAGAGTGAAAAGAGTGATAACGAAGTCCTGGTGAATGTCGAGCCTGAAGACCTCATCAAGTTTGGTCTGATTCCTGAACTGGTGGGGCGTCTGCCGGTTGTTGCCACGCTAAATGAGCTGACGGAGGCGGCGCTGATCCAGATTCTTCAGGAACCCAAAAATGCACTGGTCAAGCAGTACACCAAGCTGCTTGAAATGGAAGGCGCCGAACTGGAAATTCGCCCGGCAGCACTTTCTTCCATTGCCAAAAAGGCACTGGAGCGCAAAACAGGTGCAAGAGGTTTGCGTTCCATCATGGAGCATCTGCTGCTTGATGTCATGTACGAATTGCCGACCGAGCAAAATGTCAGTAAAGTGGTTATTGATGAGAACACGATCAATAACGACGCGAAACCATTATTGATTTATCAGGACAAACAAAAGGTGGCAGGCCAGAGCTGATCTGCCCAGGGTGGATTTTCAAGCGATATGCCGGTATGAATGCCCGGTTTTGTGTGATTAACTGCACGGTTTTTGCGGTTGTCGCAAACAGTTTGTAACAACTTATTTCTTTATGTCCCTTGTTTTTTGCCGTTTAGCGCTTACATAAAGGGTTGAGTTTACTGAAAAAGGTTTGTCATGATGACTACTACACCAGAACAGTCGAGATTGCCGCTGCTTCCCTTGCGGGATGTCGTTGTTTTCCCTCATATGGTCATACCGCTTTTTGTCGGGCGTCCCAAGTCGATTCATGCGCTTGAGACAGCCATGGAAAATGACAAGGCCATCATGCTGGCTGCGCAGAAAACAGCAGCCAAGGATGACCCGTCTGCGGATGATATTTATGAGATCGGCTGTGTTGCGACGATTCTCCAGATGCTGAAGCTTCCTGACGGTACCGTGAAGGTGCTGGTGGAAGGCACATACCGTGCCAAAATTGAGCATGTGCAGGAAGAAGAAGCAGCCTATCTGACTGCACAGGTTGCTTCTGTGGAAACGGAAGGGGAGCATGAGCCGGAAGTCGAGGCCATGCGTCGGGCGACTGTTCAGCAGTTTGAACAGTACATCAAGCTGAACAAGAAAATCCCGCATGAAGTCCTGGTATCCCTGTCTTCTATTGAAGAACCCGGCCGTTTTGCCGATACCATTGCCGCACACCTGCCGCTGAAACTTGAGCAAAAACAGGTGGTGCTTGAAATGGTGAATATCAGCCGCCGGATGGAATACCTGCTGGAACGCCTTGAAGGTGAGCTGGATATTTTACAGGTGGAAAAAAGAATCCGTGGTCGTGTCAAACGGCAGATGGAAAAGTCACAGCGCGAATATTATCTGAACGAGCAGGTCAAGGCGATCCAGAAAGAGC
>JAAZED010000037.1 GCA_012512465.1 Oxalobacter sp.
ATATAAAATATTGAGGAATCTCTGATTAACGCGCCTTAAGAACGAATTGCTGCGCTCTTCGCTGCTCGCAAGCTTGTCTATCGTAAGATATGCCGCGCTTGCTGCGCTCCGTGCGCCTTGCTCTTCATCTCACAAAACACGTTAATCAGAGATTCCTTGAAAAAACACGACTTTTACTAAAACTATTACAATAACGCTTTGGGCCTGTCAGGTCGATTTCAAGCAAGGAGTTTTCGATGTGCGGCATCGTTGGTATCGTTTCACAAACCCCCGTTAACCAGCTGATTTATGATGCGCTGTTGCTGTTACAGCACCGCGGACAGGATGCAGCCGGTATCGCCACTTCCGCCAACAATAAATTTGCCATGTACAAGGCCAATGGCCTTGTGCGGGATGTCTTTCGCACCCGGAACATGCGCTCGCTTCCCGGCAATGCCGGTATCGGCCATGTGCGTTATCCGACAGCAGGATCGGCTGACAATGAAGAGGAGGCGCAGCCTTTTTATGTGAATGCGCCTTTCGGCATGACATTTGCCCATAACGGCAACCTGACAAACTGCGACCAGTTGAAGGTCGAGATGTTCAAGAATGACCGCCGTCACATCAATACCAATTCAGATTCTGAAGTGCTGCTCAATGTGCTGGCACATGCAATTGAAGATACGACAACCGGATACTCACTGGACCCTTCCGCGCTTTTCCGTGCCGTTGCCGTCGTTCATAAACGGGTGCGGGGCGCTTATGCTGCAGTTGCCCATATTACGGATGCCGGTATTCTGGCATTCAGGGACCCTTACGGCATCCGTCCGCTTTGTATCGGATTTTCTGAAACAGACAAGAGCACGGAATACATGGTCGCCAGCGAATCGGTTGCCCTGGAAGGATTGGGATTCCGTTTCCTGCGGGATGTCCTGCCGGGAGAGGCGGTGTTTATCGACCATGACGGCAATCTGTACAACCAGCAGTGTGCCGAAGAGACGAGCCTGAATCCCTGTATCTTTGAGTATGTTTATCTGGCCCGCCCGGACTCCCTGATTGATGGGGCTTCGGTTTATGCCACGCGCCTCAAGATGGGAGAACACCTGGCTGACAAGATCAAGCGGGAAATTCCTTCCGGCGGGATTGATGTGGTGATGCCGATTCCGGATTCTTCCCGTCCAGCGGCCATCCAGTTGGCGCTGAAGCTCGATGTGGAATACCGTGAAGGTTTCATCAAGAACCGTTATATTGGCCGCACCTTCATTATGCCTGGTCAGGAAAATCGCCAGCGTTCCGTCCGCCAGAAACTGAATGCCATTGGCGCTGAATTCAAGGGCAAGAGCATTCTGCTTATGGACGACTCCATCGTGCGCGGAACCACCAGCCATGAGATTGTTCAGATGGCACGCGATGCGGGTGCTGCACGCGTGATTTTTGCTTCTGCTGCACCTCCCGTGAAATACCCGAATGTCTATGGCATTGATATGCCGACCCGCAACGAATTGGTTGCCTATGGCAAGACAGACGAGGAAGTGCGAATGGAAATGACTGCGGATGCACTGGTTTACCAGGATCTTGATGCCCTGAAGCAATCCATTACGGATGTGAATCCGGCGCTCAGGAGTTTTGAGGCTTCCTGTTTTGATGGTAATTACATCACCGGTGATGTGACGCCGGCTTATCTTGATCGCCTGGAAAGCGAGCAGCGCAGCCGTCCACCGGAAGTTGAAGATATTGCCCGCTCCCAGTTGCACCTTTCCCTGGCGCACGCGGATTAAAAAATACCCATAGAGATTATCATGTCTGCTGAAAAAAAATACGGATTCACCACATCCGTGCTGCATAGCGACCGCAGCAAACCCATCGAACACGGTTCACTCCATCGCCCGGTACACACCTCGGCCACCTTTTCCTATGCAAGTGCGTCAGAGCTTGCCGCTGTTTTCCAGGGAAAACAGCCGGGTTACCGTTATGCGAGACAGGGCAACCCCACGGTTGGCGCGCTGGAAGACAAAATCAACCGGATGGAAGACGGTGTGGCAACCACCTGCTTTTCCAGTGGTATGGCAGCTATCGGTTCCCTTTTCCAGGCGCTGCTGAAAGCCGGTGATCATGTGGTTTCTTCCGTATTCCTTTTCGGGAATACCCGTTACCAGTGGAATACGATAGCCGGGTTGGGCGTAGACGTGGATTTTGTGGATGCCACGGACGTCAGCCAGGTTGAAAAAGCATTGCGTCCCACCACCCGCATTGTATTTGTTGAAACGATTGCCAATCCGCGCACCCAGATTGCCGATCTGGAAAAAATCGGCAGGCTCTGCCAGGAAAAAGGCATTCTTCTGGCAGTGGACAATACGATGACTTCGCCCTGGCTTTTCAGGCCCAAAAGCATTGGTGCGGCACTTTCCATCAATTCCCTCACCAAATTTATCGGGGGACACGGCAATGCCATGGGAGGGAGTGTTACCGACACCGGTGTTTTTGACTGGGCTCGTTATCCCAATATTGCCGAGGGCTTCAAAAAACTCCCCGCTTCCCAGCGCGGCAATGCCCAGATTCGCGCCAAAGCGTTGCGCGATTTTGGTGCCTGTCTCGGGCCGGAAAGTGCGCACCATATTGCTGTGGGCGCCGAGACACTGGCATTGCGCATGGAACGGAGTTGTGCCAATGCACTGGCGCTGGCAAAAATGCTGGAAACAGAAAAGGCGGTGACAGCGGTTTACTATCCCGGATTGTCATCCCATCCCCAGCATGACCTCGCCTC
>JAAZED010000411.1 GCA_012512465.1 Oxalobacter sp.
GTGGGTAAATAGGGTCACCTTTTCCCCAAGGGCAGGCAGATTGTAAAACGTGCCCATCGAAACATCGATTTCATAACCGACGCCCTGGCAGTCAACAAGGATGGTGGGAGGGGTTTTCTGAAGCAGGATGCCACTGATGCGACCTATCATATTCGGGTCCGGAAAAAAGAATCAAAGTCATATATATACCACATCCCGCATCCCTACTGGATCAGACGACCGCGCCGGATGCGAAAGCCGCTCTTTGGTTTCAGTGAACCGGCCTCCTGCATGGCTCTCAAGGTATCAAAAGCATTGGCATGGCAGATGGCAACACCCAGGGCATCTGCGGCATCACTTTTGGGCGGCGCAGGCAGGGAAAGAAGGCGTTTGACCATATCCTGCACCTGCTTTTTTTGTGCCTTGCCATGTCCCACCACCGCCTGCTTGACCTGCAATGCCGTATATTCCGAAATGGCAAGATCGGCGCCGACGAGTGCGCAGATAGCAGCCCCTCTGGCTTGTCCCAAAAGCAGGGTGGATTGTGGGTTCACATTCACAAAAACTTTTTCAATGGCGGCACAGTCCGGCCGGTATGTCTCAATGATTTCCCCGACACTTTTCAGGATGATTTTCAGGCGGTCCGGAAGATCGGCTTCTGTCGGGGTGCTGACTGTGCCGGACGCCACATAGGAAAGCTGCGCCCCCTGTTTTTCGATGACGCCAAAACCGGTGATTCTGAGTCCGGGGTCAATGCCGAGAATTCTCATAAGCAGTGTCTCCCTGACGGCTGGAAAAGAATCAGTGCCGGAAATGGCGTATGGCGGTGAAGGCCATGGTCAGCCCACGCTCATCTGCTGCATCAATGATTTCCTGGTCCCGTATGGAGCCACCCGGCTGGATGATGGATGTTGCGCCGGCATCTGCCACAATATCCAGCCCATCCCTGAACGGAAAGAATGCGTCAGAAGCCACAGCCGTTCCTGCCAGTGACAGTCCGGCATTTTTCGCTTTCATGACAGCCGTACGCGCAGCATCCACCCGGCTCATCTGGCCGGCGCCGATCGCCAGCGTCATGCCGTCACGACAGAAAACAATCGCATTGGATTTGACAAACTTGGCAACCCGCCAGGCAAAGAGCATATCCTGCATGGCCCTGTTGTCAGGCTGTTTTTTGGTGACGACTTTCAGATCGGGAACCGCAATATTGGCGGCATCGGGTGATTGCAACAACAGGCCGCCCCCCACCCGCTTGACTTCATATTCATTCAGGTCTTTCCCCAACGGGATTTCCAGCAGGCGGACATTTTTCTTGCCAGAGAAAATAGCGCGGGCTTCCGGTGAAAAAGCCGGTGCAATCAGGACTTCCACGAAAAGCTTCGATGCCTCTTCGGCCGCATTTTTATCCAGCTCGCGGTTGAACGCGATGATGCCGCCAAATGCGGCTTCGGGGTCTGTCTGCAATGCACGCTCATAAGCGTCTTTCGGATCGTTTCCGACAGCAACGCCACAGGGATTGGCATGCTTGATAATGACACAGGCAGGTTCATCAAACGTTTTGACACATTCCCATGCCGCATCGGCATCACTGATATTGTTGTATGAAAGTTCTGTTCCCTGCAACTGCGTGTAGTCTGCCAGTGTCCCGTGCGGCACGCTGCGCTCACGATAAAAAGCGGCTGACTGGTGCGGGTTTTCGCCATAACGCATTTCCTGCACCTTTTCAAAATGCAGGTTCAGTGTCCGGGGATAAAAACTGCGGGTGGTATGTTCCTTGTCTTCCCCCAGACTTGAGAGATAGTTGGCAATGGCGCCATCATACTGGGCGGTATGGAAAAAGGTTTTCCTGGCCAGATCAAAGCGGCTGTTTTCAGTCAGGGCGCCGCCGTTGTTTTTCATTTCTTGCAACACCTGGGCATAATCCGCAGGGTCGCAGATGACGGTCACATCACGGTAATTTTTTGCCGCGGAACGCAGCATGGCCGGGCCGCCGATATCAATATTTTCCACGGCATCTTCGAGTGTGCATTCAGGCGCTGCTATCGTTTGCTGGAAGGGATACAGGTTGACCACGACCATATCAATGGTGGAGATACCCTGGCTGGCAATGGCCGTGGTATGCGAATCCAGGTCGCGCCTGGCCAAAATGCCGCCATGCACCTTGGGATGCAGGGTTTTCACACGGCCATCCAGCATTTCAGGAAATCCAGTGTAGTCGGCTACTTCAGTGACGGCAATGCCGTTTTGGGCAAGCAGCTCTGCCGTGCCGCCGGTAGAGAGAATGGATATCCCCATCTCAGTAAGTGCACGGGCAAAGTCGACGACGCCTGTTTTGTCAGAGACGGAAATCAGGGCAAATCGGGTCATGATAATTCAGTGTAAATGAAATAACGGAAGCGGGAAAATACAGGGAAAACGCTATAACAGTTCATGCTCCAGCAGTTTTTTTCGCAGGGTGTTGCGATTAATGCCAAGCATTTCTGCTGCCAGTGACTGATTGTTTCTTGCATGTGCAATCACAGTGGCGAGAA
>JAAZED010000412.1 GCA_012512465.1 Oxalobacter sp.
CCCTGTAATGCAAATATCCGAAAAAACATGTGGAGAAAAATCTCATGAACCAATACCTGTACTCATTCAAAATTAACCTCTCTGGTATTAAGCCCGAAATATGGCGACGCTTCCTTGTTCCGTCTGATATAACGCTTGAGACATTTCACCATGTTATTCAGGCGGTCATGGGGTGGGAAAATTGTCATCTCTATGAATTTTCCATTGCCGAAAAAACCTATATGACAGATCCTGAAAAAGAGAAAAACGACCTTGATCCGGCCAATTACCGCTTGATGGACCTTGGGCTGCAAACAGGACAGACATTTCGTTATTGCTATGATTTTGGTGATGACTGGAATCACGAGCTCTTATTGGAAGAAGACACCTACATTCCCGCCGATCATATTGCCCGTACTGCCAGGTGCATTGAGGGTGCCAGAGCCTGTCCACCCGAAGACGTGGGAGGTATTCCCGGATATGAAGATTTTTGCGAAGCAATGGCTGATCCGGGACATGAGAACCATCGTGAACTCAAACGATGGTATTCCGGCACATTTGGTGGGAAATTTGACAGCGAAAAATTTGACCTGACAGAAATAAACAGCAAATTGGCAGCAATCCCTGTCTAGACGAAACCTTTCCAGGCCAGCTTTTCTTCATCAGTTTGCGCGTGAAACCCTGCCGTTCAGGGCGGGGAGGTAACGGAGCCTTGCGGCCCTCTCCCTTCGAGAAGGTTGCAACGCAGCTTATGTGTGCCAGCCGTTTCGTGGTTACCCGAACCGTGTCTGCACCAGCCACTTCCAGAGCAACGGACTAAGGAAGCATCCGTTGGTGGGTCTTGAACTTCGTTGCAACGTAGCGGGTTGGCTACCGCTTTCTCTGGTCAACCTCAAGCTTTCAGTCTTGCGACTTCAAGCCTTGCCCTTCAGGGCGGGGTGGTTGACGGTGTTTTTGCCAACCGAACGCTATCCATATGCTTCTGGATGGCGTTGCGAATGTCGGTAGACAGGTCGTAATGCCTGCCATATTCATTCCAGGCTGCAAACGTGGCGGCCATGGTATCCCGTACTGTTTGCAACACCATGAATTCCGGTACCTGCGCACGGCTTGCCAGTTTCCGGAAGTGTTCCATGCCTATCAAATGCATGTCCTTTTCACCTGACAGATTGAGCGCCAATCCATCCTGAGGAATATACGGAATCGTTGACAACAGATCATAGGCGGGTGTCAGCGCCGGTGTTTTGCCATCCTCATAGAGGAAAGACCAGTTTTTCAGGTGCATGTCGCCATTACCGACAAGAATGCAGAAAGTCAGGCGACGGATAAAATCTCGCAACCCGCTTTCGCCGGTCAGTTGCCAGACCATCCCTGCAATGCCAGCATAACTGACCGCCTCATATTTCTTCCCGGGACGGATATTGTAAACTTGGGCGAAATCTTCAATATGAATACGCCTTTCCCCTCCATCTTCGATGGTTGAACGATCAAATCGCCTGACAGCGAGTGCCTGCGACCCTGCCAGGACACCCATTTCCGGGAGATTGCCGATTTCAACAAGCGGGACCAGCCTGATTTCCGGTACGGGGATGCCAACATGGGATGCCAGGCTGATCATCGCAAATTCATTTTCCGGGACATTCGGGTAATTATGAGAGGGAAGTTTGACAATCCAGTCCCCACCCATGCCACTTGCCGGAATTGCCAGTCCGCCACGCTTGGCCATGATGGCAGAAAATTTGAGTTGCACACCCGCAAGGGAAAATCTCAATGGCGCAAGCGGTTTTTCAAATTCGGTGTCTTCTGGAGCAGGCGCATCAATAACTACCCCATCCATCGGTGTGACGATAACGGCGCCGGGTAGGTCCTGCCCTAGCAACTCAATCAGGCGAAACTCATGTGAAGGCTTGATACCCCCCAGTTTTGCCAGATAATCACGCATTTGTCCTTCCGGCAAAAGATTGGAAAAAAAAGCTGGTAAGGTTCTTGCGGATGATTTGCTCTCTGGGATAATTTCGCCCGATGGCCGGAAGAAAGACTGACTCAATACAGGCCGGTCAGCGGCATTCAGGTACGCCTCATCAAAAGCAAAAAAAATCCCCCCACTTGGCAACTGGGTGAGTGTGCCCACAGCCATATTGTTGAGGCTTACGCGTAAGCTGGTCATGCGTCTTTCTCCTCATCCGGCTGGAAGCGGCGTTCGTCCTCTCTTTCGCCATTGAGCAGCGAACGGACATGGGAAATCATCTGCCGGGGAACCAGCATCAGCTCCTGATCCAGCACCCGCGCCATATCGACGACTGTGGACAGGCGCGGATCGGTCGCCCCCTGCTCAATTTTGGAAATATGGCTTTGTGGCAATCCTAGCTTTTGTCCCAGCGTGGATTGCTTTATGCCGAGAGCCTGGCGGGCAACTTTCAATTGTTCAGTGATATTTGACATGTTTATATGCTATAGCATATAAACTGCATTGTAAATATGCCATGGCATATAAATTTGATTGCAGTAGTAGAGCGTTACCACTCAGGAACAACACCGCGCCACGACTTCATGCGCCGTTCAGCTGCCTGCTGCATCGCAAGGTCGCGTTGCGCCTGCGCCAGCATGGAAAGCGTGTGCAAGCGGTTAGTCTCGTTTTGCATCATGACCTGCTCAGCCTGTATGCGTGCCTGCAAGTCTTGTATGTCCTTATCGTCCGGTGCTTGTATTTTACTCACACCGATGGTGGACGAAATTCGCGGCCAACCTCAAAACCCGTGTGCCCGCTTTAAGCCGCTCCCATATATTCCGCGACAGCCTCGACAATAACCTCGTTTAAGCTCTTGCCTTCTGCTGCCGCTGTGCGGGCAACGGATTCGTGCAGCTGTGGCGTCATGC
>JAAZED010000413.1 GCA_012512465.1 Oxalobacter sp.
GTGTTTGTCGTTGTTTCCGGCAAAGCGCAGTTTGGCCTTGAAGAAGGGATGGGCCCCAAACTGGACGCGGGATTCATCGCCACTTATCCTGAAATCGTTCAGGGGATGCTGGAGATTGCCGATGTCAATAAAAACGATATCGTCTATGACCTGGGATGCGGCGATGGCCGCATTGTGATTGCCGCAGCCAGGGATTATGGCGCACGCGGTGTGGGCGTGGATCTGAACCCGAAACGGGTCACGGAGGCGATTGTCAATGCAAAAGCTGCTGGTGTTGAGGATCGTGTCCGGTTTGAGATCGGCAATTTCTTTGAAGTCGACTTTTCAGATGCCACAGTGGTGATGCTGTACCTTCCGGCCGAACTCAACCTCAAGCTGCGTCCTTATATCTGGAAGCAGCTCAAGGTAGGGGCACGACTGGTATCACATGATAATGACATGGGCCCCGACTGGCCACCGGAAAAAATGGCGCAGGTCGGTAACAAGGGGGTCTTTATGTGGACGATCACTGAAGCACAGAAAGCCGCCGTGGCAGACGTCAATCTGCCCGCCAGATCATCGGGCTCGGAGACGTAAAGCGTTTCGTTAACCGGGGTGCGTGCTTGCCACTGGCTGGAAATAAAGCCGGATCCTCGTGCCGCGCCGGCTTTATTTCTCCTTCCTGTTAAAGCATGATTGCTGCCGGATCAGTGTAATGCGCTGTCCGGGTTTTTCTTGCGGCGTGCTTCATCGAAATGGTGATAAATTTTGGGAAGGTTTTCGATCAGTTCGGTGACAAGCGCTTCCCTGTCTTCGGCGTGGATCAGCCCTTGAGTATTCTGGGGATGCTTTTCCATGTAAAGCGTTAGAAATGGTACCAAAAGACCTTCCCCGATGCCTGCCTGATCCAGCAGTTCCTGCCAGCTGTCGCGGTATTTATCGAGCCCGAGCGCAAAGCCCAGTGCCCAGTCGTTGCCGCTGACCTTGAAATCATCATCAGAATACATGAAGAGATAATAGGAATCGCCATTTTCCATCATTCCCTTGATGTGATCCCAGTGTTGTCTTAAGGCCTCATGTATTTCATCGGCCTGTTCTGGTGAGTTATATTCGGGCTCTTTTCCTCCAAAGATGAAGGGATAGAACGCTTCCGGCCCCGTTGCATCAGGGCCACAGATCAGCCCGCAAAAAAAGCCATCAAGGAGTTCCATGTGCATGCCGCCAGGATTGGACGCCAGAAAGTTTTCCAGTTTTTCAACCTGTTTGTCATCCAGTTGGTCGGGTGCATCGGTGCTGTTAAGGAAGCTGTCGAGATCAAAATCCGGCTCGCTCGGATCAATAGTATTTTTCTTGGACATAAGCTTGAGGGATAAAAGTGAAGTGAAGAATGAGGAACCGGTGGAGGCTTGTTGAATGCAGCCAGGATAGCCGGCTCCTGATGGAGAAATACCTGCAAAATGCAGAGGTATTGAATTCATTATAGTATAGCTGTATCAGTTTTGTGAATAATTATTTGTAAAACTGACAAAATCGACCGTTTGAAAGGCATTGCCGTATATCAAGGAAATAGGCAGACATTCTTTGTTTTCGATTAATCCGGCAATGACAATACGGCTTATCCTGTTTTAATGAATAAAAAGAAAGTTTTTTAACGATATCGATACACAGGAGGAAATTATGGATCGTTCAGCAACAGCTGTCTGGCAAGGCGGCATCAAGGATGGAAAAGGCGCGCTCACAACTGAAACCGGTGTGCTTTCCAATACGCCCTATTCTTTTTCTGCCCGTTTTGAAAACGGCGCGGGCACCAACCCGGAGGAATTGGTTGCTGCTGGCCATGCAGGATGTTTTACGATGGATCTTTCCGGCAGGCTTGAGCGGGCAAAGATGGTGGCGGAAAATATCCAGACAAAGGCAACCGTAACACTGGATAAGGGGGAAAAGGGTTTTTCTGTTACCCGCATCCACCTGGAAGTGATCGCAAAAATCCCTAATGTCGACGAGTCGGCGTTCCAGACAGCGGTTCGGCAGGCAAAAGAAAACTGTCCGATTTCCCGTTTGCTCAATACGGAAATCACGGTATCAGCCAGAGTTGAGTAAATACAGTGCCCTGCGGTTTGTTACGGATCGCAGGGCACTGGTAGATGGTTTGGAGATGCTTTTATTCCCGTAAAAATGATGCGGGAGAAACGTTGCTATTACATTGCGCCATTAAGCAGGAAGGAAAGTGAGATAACCAGAACCAGCTCACCTTCTGCGGAACGGGTTGTGCCGGAGATGCCGGTCACATTAATACCGGAAAGCGGTTTGATCACGAGATCGGCAGTTCCGTCAAGTGCTTCGACA
>JAAZED010000414.1 GCA_012512465.1 Oxalobacter sp.
GCGGCATACAGGACAATACCGTCGTGACCAGTTAAATACCGTCATACGCTTTGTCCTTTCGCGATATTTGTGTAGTGCAACTAAATCCCAATCACACATGTCAGCCTCCCAAAAAGCAGCGGCACAGGCAAAAAAAGGCGAAAAAATCCCCTGCAATTCCCATTGCCACCAGAAAAAGACCCTAAACGGTCTTCAATAAGGAAAAAAATTGCGGAACCACAACAACAGGAGCGGCAAAATCGGGTTCAATAAGACATTAACCCTCGAAAAACCATTGATCAGCCTTTTTCCCCGGCATGAGAAAAGCCATGTCATACCCCCGCAAGCAACCGCGGAATTACTGTACAACAAGCCTGGCCAGATAGAGAGAAACAACCAAAAATGGTCTCAATAAAAAATATCACTTGCACATCCCTGTAAAACAAAACATTTATGGCATAAACTCCCTTTAAAATACGTAACATAAATAAAAAACAGACCGAATATTGAATATTAGACCATTTTCGGACTTTAATCAAGTCACAAATGGTTTGTTTGATGCTCCATAATAAGATCATGTATTGCTTTATGAAGAGAAAATCTAAAGATATCGTTGCAGAGCGCCTGGACTACCTTATGAAGTCACATCCGAATCTTGGCACCCAGATGAAACTTGCCAAGAAGACCGGAATAGGACAGACCACAATTGGCAGAATACGCCGCGGCGAAGTCAATGCCACCGCAGAAAACCTGCGTGCCATTGCTACAGCATTTGATGTGCCGGTTGGTTTCTTTTTTGATGACGAACCCTATATGAGCAGCCTGGGGGAAGCAAACTGGAGTTCAGACCGTTTGCCCGGCGGTGCCTCTGCCCGTCCACCCGGCAAGGACGGACAGCTTCCACTCATCTCATGGGTCCAGGCCGGCAACTGGAATGAAACTGTCGACAACTTCCATCCGGGAGATGCCGATGAGTGGATTTATTGTCCCTTCAAACACAGCGAAAACGCCTTTGTGCTCAAGGTTGTCGGACAAAGCATGCACAACCCCGGCGGCGACCGCTCATACAATGACGGCGACTATATTGCAGTTGACCCTGAGCGTGAGCCGGTCAATGGCAGCATGGTCGTTGTCCGCATGGATGATGAGCATACCGCCACATTCAAGCAACTGCTGGTAGAACCCAATGGAGAAAAAATGCTCATGGCCTTAAATCCCGCCTGGCCCAACCGGATCATGCGGGTCGGTAACAATGCCACCATCTGTGGCGTGGTCATCGGCAAATGGACAGACGAAACCTGATATACCCTCAGCCGGGCACACCCGGCTGATCCGACAAAAAAGCCGGGAATTTCCCGGCTTTCTCTTTGCACAGTTTCCCTCAACATCAGATCAATGCAGGCTACTCCGGGCTTGGCTGATCGTCTGCCACACCACAGGCGAGGCATTGGCTATATCCAGCCTGACCGAAGGGTACTCATGGGCAAATACCCGGAAAACCTCATCGGCAAAACCACTCCCTATCCGGCTCACATCCGAAAAATCCAGCACCACTTTCTCAAAACTGTCGAGCCGATCCATCAGCCGCCTTGCCTGCTCGCGCGACACCAGCTCTTCTCCGCCAAGACTGGCAAGCTTTACCGGCACCGCCGTCGCGGAAAAAACCGGATGCGCCGGACTTTTCGCATAGCGCCCCATCACATCCGCCAGGCTTGCCGTACTGCCCATCGGGATAACCATCACCACCGTCGTTCCCTTCTGGTTCGTATCAGCTGAAAAAGTCACTGACTCCGGCACATTATTGTAAGACGAAGCCCCATTGCGCACATACTGCAGGCCATTGGCCCGGATCGCAAAAAAATCAAAAAGATGCGATACCAGAAAAACACTCTCCCCTGACTTTCCGGCGATATCCGGCGCAAGCCGCCCTTTAGCAAGCTCAAGCGCCGCCATCCGCCGATCCGGCAAATGCAGCGCTTTTTCCACCTTCGCAAAAATCCCCACCCCGTCATCCATAATACAGATCGTGAGCATCCCGCCCACCGAGCACACCAGCGCCGTTACCATCCCTCCATCGGCATGGACAAACGCATTGTCCAGCATCCGCGTAAAACCATAGTGCGCGATATTTTTTACATTGGGCGTCATGGCAAAAAACGGCCGAAAAAAAGTCTCCCAGACATCCACCACATCCACCCGCTGTATCTGGCAATACGTGCGGACAATCTCGCGCTTTTCTCCCAGCCCATAACGTGGCTGAC
>JAAZED010000038.1 GCA_012512465.1 Oxalobacter sp.
CCCGCCAATGAAAACGCCATCAGAAGAGAGCGTATCAATGGTTGTTGCCGTGCCACAGGTCACGACAACCAGATTTTCATTCGGGAAAAGCGAGCAGGCGCCGACCAGTGAGGCAAAGCGATCGCTGCCAAGCTGGGAAAAATCGTCATAGCTGTTTTTCACGCCGGCAAGTACTGGGGCGGAAGCAAACCATGCAATATTATCCGGCT
This sequence comes from Oxalobacter sp., assembly GCA_012512465.1. Lineage (GTDB taxonomy): Bacteria > Pseudomonadota > Gammaproteobacteria > Burkholderiales > Burkholderiaceae_D > Oxalobacter > Oxalobacter vibrioformis. The sequence continues at coordinate 210 of JAAZED010000038.1, forward strand.
CAGGCTGCAGCTTCCTGATGAGGTCTGTGAGTCTTTCTTTTGCTGTGATGCCTGCGACATTGGAAATCAAAACCCGGCTAACAGCGCGTTCCGGTTTTACCTGCTGCCACAAATCATACAGTGTGTCGGTTTCATGGTGCGGTGTTTCGCCGGTATGCAGCCAGGATGCCGGACCGGTGCCGGCAGACATGTCGGCTGGTGCAAGTGCCCATTTTATCAGCGAGTTTCCTGCATCAATCAACAAAAGCATCGTCTGCCCTATTCATTATCCTGTCGAAGGGAAACCTCTCCGGCACTGAAAGCCGTCCGGTTGCCATTTTCCTCAAGAATCAACCGGCCATATTCGTCAATGCCGGCAACCATTCCAGAGTGTTTTGGCTGGCCATCCCGAAATACGATGACCTTTTTTCGGTCATACGCATGCAGCGCGTTCCATGAGGTCACAAACGCGGCAAGACCATCGCTTTCAAATTGCGTAAAAGTGCCCACCAGTTGATTCAGCAAAGTGGCCACCAAAAGATTTTTATCCATATTGGAAAGCCACAATGCTTCTGCAGCCGGCTGGCTGATTTGTGTTTCCAGCTCATCTGGCAGTTGCAGATTGATTCCGATTCCGATAATAACCCAATTTTTATCCGGGGCCTGCCTGTTTGGCTCGGAAGAGCGTTCGACAAGGATACCGGCCAGTTTTTTCCCATCCTTTAATACGTCGTTTGGCCATTTGAGTGTGACAAGAACACCCAGTTCCCGCAGCGAACGGGCAAGAGAAACACCAATAACCAATGGCAGTCCAGCCAGTTCGGCTGCCGGACGCAGAAAAGGCCATGCCAGTGAAAATGTCAGTGAGGCATCAGGTGCTGAATGCCAGGTTTTACCGCCGCGCCCCCGGCCGGCTGTCTGGCGTCGTGCCAGAAGCATTGTGGGAGAAGAAAGGGCAAAAGCGCGTTTCAGAAGGTCGGTATTGGTCGAGCCGGTTTCATCAATAATTTCAATCGCAATTTTCCTGGCTTGCCGGTCAAGGCCTGCGGCGATACGATTGGCGCTGATGGCTTCAGTCATAAAGGCGAAATACGGATTGGACAGCGGTTTTGTTTTCTTAAATGGGGTTATTTTACATGCTGGAAACTTTCCGGTCAGGCGTTCAACCATTATCATCACAGCAAACACATGAATTTGAGCGGTAATTGATTATTCCGTTATGTTACCCTCACAAAATGCATTACAGTCAGCAAAATGTGGATTGCGGTGTTGCAAACATGACAGGGCATCGTTAAATAGAAGGAATGCTAATGCGTAAGGCAATGGCCCCGAAACTTCAGGTCGCAGGAAAAAACCAGGTAATGGCCAGCGGTTGCTGGCGGGTGGAATCGCTTGCATCCAAAGGAGCGCTTCCTGTCATCCGCTCAACCATGAAAACCGTTGCAGGAAAGCAGGATGTTTCGTGGGATCTGTCGCAGATATCAGAATTGGATTATATCGGTGCGCAGTTTTTGTGGGATGCCTGGGGACACCAGTTGCCTTCACACCTGACAATGCATCCTGAACATCAGGTGCTTTTTGATCGTCTGAAAAAGGCGGGCGACCTGAGTTTAAGCCAGGTTAAAAAAGAGCCGGTCCGCCTTGCCGCCATGGCGAAAAGATTGTGGAGCACCCTTCACAGCCATTTTATTGATCTGGTTACCCTGACGGGGCAATTTATGCTGGACTGTTACCAGTTTGCCAAAAATCCACTGCGGGGGCCCTGGAAAGAAATATCAGCCAATATTTATAATACGGGGAGCCGCGCTATTGGTATTACGGCACTGGTTGGTATTCTGATTGGTGTTGTCCTTTCCTATCTGTCCGCGCAACAGCTGCATAATTTTGGCGGCGACCCTTATCTTGTGGATTTGCTGGGTATTGGCATTACCCGTGAACTGGGCCCCTTGCTTGCCGCGATTCTTGTCGCCGGCCGTTCGGGATCATCCATGACAGCGCAGATAGGCGTTATGCGCGTGACAGAAGAACTGGATGCCATGCAGGTCATGGGCATGTCACATGGTTTCCGGCTTGTTTTGCCGAAAGTGCTGGCCCTGTCTGTTGTGATGCCGCTTTTAGTGATGTGGACAAATATCGTGGCGCTGATTGGCGGCATGATGGCAGCCCAGGCCTCCATCGGGCTGTCAGCCAGCTATTTTATTTCCGCTCTGCCGGCATCGGTTCCTCCGGCCAATCTGGCGATTGGCCTGGGCAAAGGCATCGTTTTTGGCGCCTTGATTGCGTTGGTTTCCTGTCATTTCGGACTCAGAATCAAGCCTAATACGGAGAGTCTTGGACAGGGGACAACCAGTGCGGTTGTTACCGCCATTACCGTTGTGATTTTGGCGGATGCCGTTTTTGCCATCGTGCTTCAGCATGTGGGGTGGTCATGAGTGAACATGGCGCCGACAATGTGATCCAGATTGAAAAGCTGTGGACCCGGTTCGGGGATAATGTCGTTCATCAGGACCTGGATTTGACTATACAGCAGGGGGATATCGTATCACTGGTCGGCGGATCGGGATCCGGCAAAACGACCCTGTTAAGAGAAATGCTGGGCTTGCAAAAGCCGAGTCAGGGAACCGTTTCGGTTTTGGGCATGGATATTGCCAATGCCACGAATGAAAAGAAAAAACAGTTGTATAACCGGTGTGGCGTGTTGTTTCAGCAGGGCGCGCTTTTTTCGTCCCTGTCTGTCATGGAAAATGTTGCCTTGCCCATGCGGGAATTGCGGGCACTGCCGGATAAATTGATTGAAGAATCGGTTTTGCTGAAACTGCAGATGGTTGGTCTGCAACCCGGTGATGCCATGAAAATGCCTTCTAACCTTTCAGGCGGGATGATAAAAAGAGTCGCGCTGGCAAGAGCGCTGTCACTGGAGCCGGAATTGCTTTTTCTGGATGAGCCGACGGCGGGCCTTGACCCGCTGCTCTCGGACAGCTTTGTCGAGCTGATACAGTCCCTGCATGATGAGCTGGATCTGACAGTTATTATGGTATCGCACGATCTGGACTCCATTTTGCAGTTATCGTCTCATATTGCGGTACTGGCAGACAGGCATGTTATTGTAAACGGAACGCCGCAGGAGGTAATAAAAGTGGATCATCCTTTCATTCATGAGTTTTTTCTGGGTGATCGCGGTAAGCGTGCCCTTGCAGGTGTGCCGGATTTGGTGATTCCTGGGCAGACAGGAGGATAAATAATGGAAAGTAAATCTCACGCGCTGATGGCAGGGCTTTTTACGCTGGCATTGCTGGCGGCAGTCCTTTTGGGTGGGTGGTGGCTGAACCGGGATAAAACAGAGATGATTCCCTATGTGATGGCAACCAGGCTGTCGGTTGCCGGCTTGAGCCCGCAGGCAGCTGTCCGCTACCGGGGTCTTGATGTCGGCAAGGTGTCTGAAATCCGTTTTGACACAGCGGTTCCCGGGCAGATCCTGGTGTATTTCGGTGTTCGTCCTGAAACGCCCATGACCGAATCCACCTTTGGCATGCTGGCTTATCAGGGGGTGACAGGAATCGCTTATGTTGAACTCAACGATGATGGTTCACGTCCCCAGCCGCTGCCCAGTTCGGAGACGCGTATTGCCCAGATCGAGATGCGCGCAGGGCTGATGGCGGATTTGCAGACCAAGACCAATGCCATACTGGATGAAACCCAGAAATTGACGAAAGAAATGGCATCGCTTTTCAAACCTGAAAACCAGGAGCTGCTGATCAGTACGCTGAAAAGCATTAACAAGGCGGCAACCGAAATTGAAAAATCCTCCCGTGATCTTCAGCCGACATTGGCCAAATTGCCTGATGTGGCTGACAAGACAGGGCGAATGATGGATTCGGTGACGGCGCTTTCTACCGAATTGGGCGATTTGAGCCAGAACCTGACTTCTTTTGTCGGTAGCAGTAATCCGGGGGAGTCGATGACACAGTTGCAGTCACTGGCAGAGGATTTGCATACCTCATTGCAATCAATCAATACAACACTTGATCAGTTCAGCCAGCGGCCAGCCGGCCTGCTTTTTGGCGCGCCCGGCCCTGCGCCCGGCCCGGGTGAAGCCGGATACAGTGCCTCATCAAACTAATCTGCGGGGAAACTGCCATGATGAAACCACGCCATCTTTTCTTTTCCAGCCTGTTGGCAGCCTGTTGCCTGTTCCTGTCAGGTTGTGCGCTCCAGTCATCGCAGCCGCCTGCCACCCTGTATGATCTTGGCCCGTCATCGTCGATGCCGTCTGACCGGCTGTTGCCGGATGATATACCAACATTGGTTGTTTTCCGGGTTAACGCTTCAGATTGGCTGAACAATACCAAAATGTATTATCGGCTGGCGCATGTGAATGACCAGCAGACCCGTTTTTACACGCTCAGTCGCTGGAATGAATCTCCCCCCAAGCAGTTTCGTGATCGCCTGAAATCCCGTATAGTCTCGGCCGGAGGAGAGATTGGTGGCGCAAGGGCGCCCCGAGCGGGGCAGTTGCGGCTGATCGTTAACATTGAGGATTTCAGCCAGTATTTTACCGATGACTCACACAGTGAGGGAAGAATTGCTTTGCGGGTTTCGGTGCTGGGCAAGGATGGCCTTGTGGCGCAGAAGAGTTTTCTTCATGCGGTAGCGGCGTCGACCCCGGATGCACCGGGAGGCGCAAAAGCATTGTCCGTTGCAACGGATGAAGTGATTGCCGAGATATTGCTCTGGATTGTGGAAAATTATAAAAAAGGATAAATCCGGATAGCGATGTCACAGCCGTGCTCCCCGCCGTTTCACCGGCCGTCTTCTTTTTTGCGGGCGGCGTTACTGGTTTATGTTTTCCTGATTGTTTATGCCAGTCTTTATCCTTTTTCCGGCTGGCAGTTTGCGGGTATTTTTCCTCTTGCCTACCTGTATGCGCCGTTACCGCGCTACTGGACCTGGTTTGATGTCCTCATCAATGTTGCCGGATATGTTCCACTGGGTATTTTGCTTGCGACAGCAGTATCTCCCCGGTTAAGAGGCTTCAAGGCGTTTATTTTTGCCCTGATTGCGGGCACACTGCTGTCTCTTGCCATGGAAGGATTGCAGGCTTACCTGCCAAGCCGTGTGTCTTCCAATCTGGATCTGATGACCAACGCCGGAGGAACGTTTATCGGCGCTTTTCTCGGCACGGTCCTCTCGCAGCTTATCTTCCGGGAAGACCGTATGCATTACTTCATCCAGCGCTGGCTGCGCTTTACGTCCAGTCGCGTGCTGATCATCCCCATGCTGTGGCCACTGGCACAGATTTATCCGCAAAATTACCTTTTCGGCCATGGCGAGATTTTTCCGGTGATGTCAGAGTGGCTGTCCGCTTTTCTGGGGTATCCGGTTGACCTTTCGCTCAAGGTGATGGGCGGTGTTCAACTGACAGCCGAGCAGTACTGGCTTTCCGAGACCATTATTACGGCAACGGGACTGACGGGGGCGATCCTGATTTTGTTGTGTGTCCTGCAGAAAACCGCACCACGTATTCTGCTGGCCGGATTGATGCTTGCCTTTGCGCTGTTGTTCAAGGTGATGGCCTGTGCGCTCTTTTTTGAGCCGAAAAATGCGCTGGTATGGTTGACTCCCGGTGCTATCGGCGGTTTGCTGGTCGGCTTTCTGATGCTTTTCGGTCTGATTTTCACCCCAGCGCCGGTTCAGCGGCGAATGGCAATTTATATGCTGTTGATTTGCCTGGTGACAGTGAATATCCTGCCGGACAATCAGTATTTTGTCTCGACGCTGCAGACCTGGTCCCAGGGGAAATTCCTGAACTTTAACGGCGCGGCCCATTTTATGGCGATGATATGGCCTTTTATGGCACTTTGGTTTTTATTCCGCTCGATCGTCAACCTGCGGTATAGTAAGTAACATGAACCGTCACCCCAGCGCTTTGCCAGGGCGCTGGCACATCGGCGAAGGCTGATGATTATCAGGAGAAGCAGATTCAGATGAATGCAAACACAAAAAAATTTCATATTGCCGGACCTGCCGGCCAGATTGAGTGTGCGCTGGATCTGCCGGCCGATCAGCCGGTTGGCATCGCGCTTTTAGGGCATCCGCATCCGCTTTATGGCGGCACCATGGATAACAAGGTGGTACAGATCATGGCCCGGGCTTTTGTTGATCTGGACTATGTGACGGTGCGAATGAATTTCCGTGGTGTCGGCAGTTCACAGGGGGCGCATGCCCAGGGGGTGGGAGAGGCTGATGATATGGCGCTTGTTCTTGAGCATGCCCAAAAACAGTACCCCGGATTGCCGGTTGTTCTCGGCGGCTATTCCTTTGGTACCTATGTCGTTTCTCTCCTGCAGCAGAAAATGGCATCTGAAGGGGCTCCTCCGGAGCGCATGGTGCTGGTCAGTGCAACCGCCGGGAAATGGGCATTGGATTCGGTACCAAAAAATACGCTGCTGATTCATGGTGAAACCGATGACATTGTTCCGCTGCCGGATCTTTTCCAGTGGGCGCGGCCGCAGGATCTGCCGGTTGTTGTCGTTACAGGAGCGGATCACCTCTTTAATCGCAAGCTGCACCATATTCATGACATTATTGATGCCATGTGGCAGCGCTGATTTTGGTACAATGCAGTCCTTTACGACAAGTATCTGATTTTTGGCGAAAAGGTGATCCCGACTTTCGCCGGTATGTTTTACATGATGAAAAAAACACCCTCTTTCTTTCTGGCGCTATTACTGTTTTTTAGTGTCATAACGGTTTCCCACGCGCAAACCGCATCTCCTCCGACAATCGTTGCCCGGTCATGGCTCCTTCTTGACACTGTCAGCGGACAGATACTGGCGTCACGGGATGCCTACAAGCGTATTGAGCCGGCATCGCTGACCAAGCTGATGACGGCTTATCTTGTTTTCAGCGCCATCAAGGAAGGGCGATTGAGCCTTAACCAGTCGGTGACGGCATCAGACCAGATATGGAAACTGGACAAGGGCAGCTCGAAAATGTTCATTGAACCGCGTACACCGGTCAAAATCCAGGATCTGCTGTATGGCCTGATTGTGCAATCGGGCAATGATGCGGCCATGGCGCTGGCAGAGGCGGTTTCCGGTGATGAGGCCGCTTTTGTCGCGCTGATGAATCGTGAAGCCGAACGCATGGGGATGAAGTCCACGCATTTCAGTAATCCGCACGGGCTACCGGACAAGGACAACTATTCCACAGCATATGATCTTTCGATCCTGGCAATCAACCTGATTCGTGACTATCCTGAGCTGTACAAGATTTATTCGGTTCGCGAATTTACCTACAACCGTATTCGCCAGCGTAACCGCAATCGTCTGCTGTGGTTGGACCCGACAGTGGATGGCATGAAAACCGGCCATACCGAAGCCGGCGGATACAGCCTGATTTCCTCGGCCAAACGGGAAAGCGCAACGGGTGAACGGCGCATGATGACCGTCGTCATTGGTGCAAGTTCGGATCAGATGCGAGCCCAGGAAAGCCTGAGGCTTTTGAACTGGGGCTTCGAGAATTTCGATACCGTCAAATTATTTGACAGAAAGCAGGTTATTGCCACACTGGATGTCTGGAAAGGCTCAAAAAGCAAGCTGCCGGTCGGTTTTAACTTTGATGCTTATGTCAGTGTTCCCAAAGGAGCCGCTTCCCGTCTGAAATCGGTGCTGGAGCGCAAAGAGCCTTTGGTGGCGCCGATTGATGAAAACAGCCGTGTTGGTACGCTGAAGATGACGCTGGATGGCAAGGTCATCTCGGAGTTGCCTGTGGTTGCGCTGGAACAGGTGAATGTTGCCAGCTTCCTCGGCCGGATCTGGGATACCGTCCAGTTGTGGTTTAAATAAAGGAGAATGCGATGCAGTCCAATCGCAATGAAGAACTGATTGAATACCCCTGTGATTTTCCGATCAAGATCATGGGTGCCACGCATGATGATTTTCTGACGACCGTGACCAACGTGGTCCGGATCCATGCCCCGGATTTTGATGCCACGACGGTAGAGACCCGGACGTCGACAAAGGGCAATTACCTCAGTGTGACAGCAACGATCAAGGCAACCAGCCGCGCGCAGTTGGATAACCTTTATATGGCGCTCACATCACATCCGATGGTCAAAGTCGTTCTTTGATACTGTCCAGCAGGCAAAGGCAGCTGTTTTTGCCGCTTCACCAGGGATAGACGAATACATGTGAACGGGAAAGGCAATGGCCATGACAAACGCCATCATTGTTCGTGATTTTGGATTAATGCCTTATGACGTGGTATTTGCGGCAATGAAAGCGTTCACCGGAAATCGAACAGCAGATACAACGGATGAAATCTGGCTTTTGGAACACCCGCCGGTTTATACCCTGGGGCAGGCGTCGGATCGTTCTCATTTGCTCGACACGAAAAATATCCCGGTTTTCCAGGCAGACCGGGGGGGAGAGGTTACCTATCATGCGCCCGGCCAGGCCGTTGTCTATTTGCTGATTGACCTGAAAAGACGGATGGGAAACCGTTTGCTTGTCAGGGAATTTGTCCGGAAAATTGAGCAGGCCGTTATTGATACGCTGTCTGCCTATCATCTGGCGGGGGAGCGCAAAATGGGCGCACCAGGGATTTACCTTGCAGCGGATTGGGTCGATCCTTTCTGGCAGGGGGCCAAAATTGCCGCGCTGGGCCTCAAGGTGCAGCGTAACGGCTGCACTTATCACGGACTTTCCCTGAATGTTGCCATGGACCTGCAGCCTTTTTCCGGGATCAATCCTTGTGGCTATCCCGAATTGACATCCGTGGATATGAAAACGCTGGGAAAGGACTGTTCGGTTACTCAGGTGCAGCATGAACTGGCCATGGCGCTGTGCCGCAGCCTGGGCACCAGGGCGGATTTTCAGGACAGTGCCGCATTGCCTGTTGTATTGCAAAGCATGGAGGGGGATCTTCATGGCAGAAAGTGAAAAACAAAAAGGGGCAGAAAAAACAGCGCGGATTCCGGTAAAAATCGTGCCGGCAGAGCCACTGCCCAAACCGGACTGGATTCGGGTGAAAGCCGGGTCGCCATCCACGCGCTTTTATGAAATCCGGGATCTGCTGCGAAAACAGCATCTTGTGACGGTGTGCGAAGAGGCCAATTGTCCAAACAAGGGAGAATGTTTCGGGAAAGGTACGGCCACCTTTATGATAATGGGGGACAAATGTACCCGCCGGTGTCCTTTTTGTGATGTAGCGCATGGCCGGCCGGATGCCCTTGATGCGGGGGAGCCGGAAAAACTTGCGCAAACGGTCGCGCTGCTGAAGCTTTCCTATGTGGTCATCACGTCGGTGAACCGGGATGATCTGCGTGACGGAGGGGCTTCTCACTATACGGCGTGTATCCGGCATATCCGTGACATATCGCCTGATACCCGGATTGAAATCCTGACACCGGACTTCCGCGGGCGGGAGCAAAAGGCCCTGGATATGCTGGGACAGACGTTGCCGGATGTGATGAATCACAATCTGGAAACGGTACCCCGTCTTTATCGTCAGGCCCGTCCCGGTGCCGATTACGCCCATTCCCTGATGCTCCTGAAACAGTTCCGGCAGCGTTTTCCGGATGTACCGACAAAATCCGGGTTGATGGTCGGCCTGGGAGAAACCGATGAGGAAATCCTGCAGGTCATGCAGGATTTACGTGATCATGACGTGGATATGCTGACGATCGGGCAATACCTGATGCCGTCGCGCCATCATTTACCGGTGACACGCTACGTTCATCCAGACACATTTTCCCGCTTTGAAGAAGCCGCACGCTGCATGGGGTTTGTCCATGCGGCGGTGGGGGCGCTGGTTCGCTCAAGCTATCATGCCGACCGGCAGGCGCATGAAGCCGGTATTTGTAAGTGATCCGGATCCATCAAGGTGCATCGTCGCTTGACTTTTTCTCTTTTATTACCCACAATTCAAACATTCATATAAAATGAATGTTTGAATTGTGGGTGTGAATTTTTAAGGGGTAGAAAATGTTTTGTATACAATGCGAGCAAACGCTCAATTCGCCGGTTGCCAAGGGATGTATCTTTGCGCAGGGTATGTGCGGCAAAACAGCCGAGGTATCAGACCTTCAGGATGTTCTTGTTAAATATCTCCAGGGAATTTCATTCTGGGCGAAGCTGGGTGCCGACTACGGCTATCATCATCCGCAGGTCAACCGCTGGAGTCCCCAGGCATTTTTTTCTACGCTGACCAATGTCAATTTTGATCCTGTCAGAATGTATGAATTCATTCAGGAGGCAAGACACTATAAATCGGCACTGGAAAAAGAGGTGAAAGCGGTTGTTGCCGATCATTCGGGCGTGATACCGCCATTGACGGTAGCGGCGTTGATGGATATTCCTGCTGCGCAGGAAGCTGTCATCCAGTTTGCCCCCATGGCATCATTAAACCAGGAAAAAAAGAGTCTGGATGATGTGCTGGGCGCTTACCTGCTTTGTCTTTACGGGCTTAAAGGGGTTGCCGCTTATATGGAGCATGCAGCGGTTTTGGGACAAACGGATGATGAGGTTTATGCCCAGTATCATGGCATCATGAGCTATCTGGGTGATTCTCCTGACGATTTGCAGGAGTTGCTTCAGACCGCCCTGCAAGTCGGGGAGCTGAATTATCGCGTGATGTTCATGCTGGACAAGGGAGAGACATCCCGTTTTGGTGATCCCGAACCTACCCAGGTGAATGTCGGGCATGTCAAGGGGAAATGTATCCTGGTTTCCGGGCATGATCTTGAGGATCTTTATGAAATTCTCGTGCAAACGCAAGACAAGGGAATCAATGTCTACACGCACGGAGAAATGCTGCCGGCGCATGGTTATCCCCAACTGAAAACGTTTAAGCATCTGGTCGGGAATTACGGCACGGCCTGGCAAAAACAGCAGACGGAATTTGCCGATTTTCCCGGTGCAATTGTGATGACATCAAATTGCATTATCAATCCGGATGTCGGCGGTTACAAGGATCGCATTTTCACGCGCAGTATTGTCGGCTGGCCTGGTGCCCGCCATATTGTCGGCGAGGATTTCAGCGAGGTTATTGATTGTGCGTTGTCCCTTGAGGGGTTCAGGGAGGATGCGCGTCCCCATCTGATTACCGTGGGGTTTGGCAGAGCGGCGCTGGCACAGGCGGCTCCTGCCGTGATACAGGAAATCCGGGCGGGTAGCATCAAACATGTCTTTTTGGTTGGAGGGTGCGACGGAGATAAACGGGATCGCAATTATTACACGGATTTTGCCCAAAAGACGCCGGAAGACACGCTGATGCTGACACTGGCATGTGGCAAATACCGGTTCAATTATCAGGATTTCGGCAATATCAACGGTATCCCCCGCTTGCTGGATGTCGGGCAGTGCAATGATTCTTATTCCGCGATTCAACTGGCGCTGGCGCTGGCAGAAGAGTTCCAGTGCGGTGTTAATGATTTGCCGCTGACGCTGGTTGTCTCATGGTTTGAACAAAAGGCAATAGCGGTTTTGCTCACGCTGCTTGCTCTGGGAGTCAGGGGCATTTACCTGGGGCCAAGCCTGCCGGTATTTTTGACGCCGGATCTGCTTGAAATGCTGGTCGAAACATTTGATATCCGGCCTATTTCCGATGCGGACTCCGATCTGAAGGTTATGCTCAATTCCTGAACAGGCTTTCTACTTTTTAAGGCATTTCGCTCCAAAACGGGTGAAATGCCTTGTGAAATACGAGGTAACCAGCATGCAGAAAAACAACCCAAATCCAGATGGTTTGACACTGATCAGCACCGTTGAAGAAGCGGCCGATACAAAAAGCTTCTTCTTCAGGCATCCTGCGACCGGGAAAATCCGGTTCAAGCCGGGACAATTCATCAATATTGGTGTTCAGATAGACGGTAAGCCGCATTATCGTTCTTATTCCATCAGTTCCCTGCCGGAAGATGAGCTCATGCAACTGACCATCAAACGGGTAGAGGGAGGGCTGGTTTCCAACTGGATGATTGACCAACTGAAGGTCGGCGAGTCGGTCAGCATGCATGGTGTTGCCGGCGCCTTCAATATCATTGACCAGCCGCCAGCCGAGCATATTGTGTTCATCAGTGCCGGCTGTGGTGTTACACCCGTGATGTCGATGGCGAAATATATCCTCTCCCACAAAGAGACAGGGGTTAAATCCATCCAGTTCATCCATTGCGCACGAGATCGCGAAAATATTATCTATCAGGATGAAATCCTTTCGCTGGAAAAAAATCATCCGGATTTCCATGCGTTTTTTTATCTGAGTGCAGCAAGGGAGGATCAGGTTGCTTCTCCCTATCGCGCAGGACGGTTAAATAGCGCTTTTTTGTACTCGCATTTGAAAGATATCGTAAATAACAGTTCGGTTTATCTTTGCGGCCCCATGGAATTTATGGACATGGTCAAAAAGGGGTTGATGGAAATTCATTTTGATTTGGCCTGCCTTTTTCATGAAGACTTCACTTTCAATTGTGAGGTGTTGCCTGGTTTGGCGGCATTCTCCGTTCAGGAAACGGTGGAAAATGGTCATGGCGGCAATACATACAAGGTCACTGCGCCGGACTTCGATTTTGATGGGGAAGCGCAGGAGGGCGAAATCCTGCTGGATGTTCTGCAAAATGGCGGGGTTCCCATCATTGGCGCTTGCCGCGTCGGCCTTTGCGGTGCTTGTAAATGTCGGGTAAAATCCGGCGATGTCAAACTGACAACGGATCCTGTTGCCAGCGGTATTCTGACACAGGCAGACAGGGAAGAAGGGTATACGCTGGCTTGTGTCAGCCTGGTTATCGATGATGTTCAAATTTCGCTTAAGTAAAAGTAAAAAGTCGGGGCAGGCGGATGTTTGTCCGGCAGGTGTTTTACAGGGTTGCAGGGTTCGTTTATGCAACTGACGCAGCAAACTGATTATGCTTTACGTGTTTTGATGTATGTTGCCGCCAATCCGGACCGGCTGGTGAATATCACGGAAATTTCCGATTTTTACCAGATATCCAGAAGTCATCTGGCCAAAATTGTTGCCAGTTTGGGGCGCAGCGGGTATCTGAAAAGTATCCGGGGAAATAACGGGGGGATTCGTCTGAAAAAACAGGCGGATGAGATTAATATCGGGGAGGTTGTGCGCCGGTTTGAGCCGCTGGGAATTCTTGAGTGCATGGGGAAAGGCGGGCGTTGCGTGGTTGCCAGAAACTGTATGCTGAAAAGAATTTTTATAGAGGCGACCTCGCGTTTTCTGGAGACAATCGACCAGTACCATCTCAATGACCTGCTTGAAAATGGCATGCTGCTGCAACAGTTCCGGAACCGGTAATAAATAAAATCCGGGCGCTCCTGGATTTTGTTGCGTCAAGGTTTGTTTATGCAGCGCCATTCACCTTGGGTAAATGGCGCTGCTGCCAGCCTAGCGCTGCTCAATCAGGGCGATATCATCCTCATCGAGCCCGAATGCGTCATAAATAAACTGATCCATTTCACCAGTATATCTGTCCAGGACAAAATTGAAGTCATCAATGTTGGTTTTTTCCTGCTCAAAATAAGCCACCCACGTCGGGAGGTCATTGGCTGGAATATCAACGCCGAATGACGAGATGATTTCTCTCCGGAAGGTATCAAAATCAAGCTCAAACCAGTTCAGCAGACGATCACTCAGCTTTGCTCCCAGTTTTTCCGGTGAAAGGTTGAATGCCGTCATACCCTGAAAATGGAGAATACAGTCACGGCGGTCCTGGGCTTTTTCCATACAGAACTGGGCGATTTGACCGACTCTGCCACGAGAGAGTCCGTCGGCATCGGGAATCGGCAGGGATTCTACATGGTGCGCCTGTAATTCGTACTTGCCGTCGTCCGTCTGACGGGCCAGCGTGGTAATCAGCTTGGACAGGGCCGTTGAATTCAGGAGACCAAACAGGTAGTAATCCGCGTTGGAAATGGTGTGACTCTCATTGCCATACTGTGCGAGTTTTTCGCCGATAACAAAGCCCGGTTCGGACTGAATACGGCCGATACCCATACGAAAGTCGGTAGTGGTGGGGATATCGGTATTTTCCGTATGATCAAGCTCATACCATTTCTGGTCACCTTCCCGCTTCTCGAGTGTTTCCTTGAACTGCTCAAGATATTTTTTAACAGCAGGATATGCGTCAATATCCACTTTTCCCTTGGGCGTGTAGATGAGCCAGTGAAGGCGGGTACCGGAATGCCATCTTTTCAGGCTGTCTCCGGGATAAAATGCCTGCAGGATTTCCTTGGATTTCGGGTCTTCCTTCTCAAGCTGGCTATAGGTTTTCTGGTCGATAACAAAGGCATCATTGATACTGACGGCGGGCCCTGGCTGGATCGGGCCATAAACGTCCTTGAGTGTTGGATGCTTGCGCATCAGCTTGTCCTGCAGCCCGGTGGTAACACTGTCATGCAACCATTGGGCAATCTTCCCGGACAGCATGTTTTCCGCATTCAGCAGGGTATAAAACCGCTGGTATTCGGTGGCGTCTTCGGCCATTTTTACCAGAGAAAAACGCTCATAAGTGGTGCGTTTATGCATCAGCGAATACAGCCTGACCTCATCCAGATTGGAGAGCAGGAAAAACTCCCGCTCAGGCATTTCTTCTGCATGCTGCCGGGCCAACTGAACCAGGCTCAGCTTTTCGTCACCAGAAACAACATCCAGGCTGGAAGAAGTCGGCCCCATCAGTTTGACGAGTGTTACCATCCGGTTTTTATTTTTTTCAAACTGTCCGAGCGCTGCGTCAAAGTAGCTGTCCAGTGTTTTCATGTCTTTCAGCGTATAGGCACTGCCGGTGGATTCGGGCTGATATCCCAGGATATCCACAAGAATCTTCTGCAGGAATGCCGCATGCTGGGCCGTCTTGTCCTGTTTGTTCAACTCGGCAATGTTTTTTGCCCAGTCCTGAAGAATTTGCTGGTGGGCAGGGGGAACAGCCCCCTCTTTGAGGACGCTGGTCAAAACCTGTGTATGGAAAAGATTCTGGTTGGTAAAGGTATTTGTGTTTTCCATAGATATTCCTAGATGAAAAAAGTGTTAAGGTCAGAACAAGCCGACAGATGCCGACGATGACATGAACCCGTTATAAGGTACGGATAACCGATAGTGTAATCGTGAAAATTGAAATAGCACAATATGCAGGAAAAGATTTGCGCCATGCGTTAACAAAAGCCGGGAATAGCCGATAAGATAACTATCCTGAAAAGCGTTTCACAAGAACTGTCTTATAATCTGAAGCTAATAGGGGTTGTCACTGTTCTGATACCAAGGGTACCTGAGCCGATAATGAATAACATAATGTCATCGATCAAATGGAATGAAAGCCTGAATCTGGGTCTGGGCGAAATTGATACGACGCACAGAAGACTGTTTGAGCTTGTCCACGAGCTGGCAAGAACAGAATCGGGAGAGTCAGGACAGATTTTTGATGACTTGCGACGTTATGTACTGTATCACTACCAGCACGAAGAAGAATTGATGCAATCGCATCATATTGATCCAGAATACCAGAGAGCACATCTGGTGTTCCACAGTTATTATATCAGTACGATTGATCAAATTGGAAGCCTTATTAACGAAGGCTTTATGGTTGAGCTCGACCGCATTCTGATTTTTCTGCTGAAATGGTTGAAATGGCATATTTCCAGCATGGATGTTCTGCTGGCAAAAAAGATTCATGAGCCGGATTCCGAGCGGGTGCAGCAGGAAATGGCGGTATTGAGGGCAGGGGACTTCAGTGATGTGTATTATGAGCTGGGCCAGAAAATTCTGGAACTTTCCGAGCTCGCCCGGCGGTTGGACAATGAAACCTCTCGCCGCAAGCTCATTGAGCTGGATTTTGCGCTTTCCAATGCCCGCCTGCATGCCATGGTCAATTTTTCCCACAGTTGGGAGTACTGGGAAGAACCAAATGGAAAGATCATTTATACCTCTCCCTCCTGCGAGCGGATCACCGGTTATGCCGCCGGGGAGTTTATTGAAAATCCGGAGCTCATCTACGAGATTATCCATCCGGAAGACCGTCATATCATGGAGGCGCACCGCCTGGACAAAGAGATGCATGAGGATGGCGAACACGAGTTGCCATACCGTATTATCCGGCGGGATGGCACCGTCAACCGTGTCGGCCACAGCTGCCATGCGGTTTACAGCAGTGCCGGCCGTTTTCTTGGTCGGCGGGGGAGCATTCGCGACAGAAATGAGCGGTATTTCCAGGACGAGCAACAGCGTCTGGCTGAAACACTCTTTACCTCCGTTAATGAAGCGGTTCTGGTGACAGACCAGAAGGGGCGTATTCTTCGCGTCAATCCTTCCTTTACCCGGATTACGGGCCGAAGTTTTGAGGAAGTGCATAATCAGGATGCGACCTGCCTGTTTGATGATGGTGACGTGCCCGGCCATATCCAGCAGACAGCCGATCGGGTGGAAACAACCGGCTTCTGGCAGGGCGAGATTTTGGGACGGCACAAGGACGGTCATATTTACGATGGCTGGATTTCCATTTATTGCGTCAAGAATACCGAGGGTCAACTCGTAAACTATGTGCTGGTTTTTTCGGATATCAGCGAGCGCAAAAAGAACGAAGACCGGATCTACCGTCTGGCCCACTTTGACCTGCTGACCGGCTTGCCCAATCGTGCGCTGCTGCTGGATCGTCTCCAGCAGGGGTTGCTTAAGGCAAGGCGGGAAGCGGCGTTACTGGCGGTCATGTTTGTTGATCTGGACAAGTTCAAGCTCGTCAATGACACGCTGGGCCATTATATTGGCGACTTGCTGCTCAAGGGGGTAGCTGAGCGGCTAAAAGCGTGTCTTCGCGAATCGGACACCGCTGCACGCATTGGCGGTGATGAGTTCATTGTCCTGCTTCCGGCCGTCCAGTCAGAAGACGATGCCCGGCGGGTCGGGAATAACATGCTGGATCGGATTCGCGAGGACTACCTGCTGGATGGCAACAGGGTAAATATTGGTGTCAGCATTGGTATTGCGCTTTTTCCCATGCATGGCAATACGCATGAAGAGTTGATGACGAATGCGGATGCCGCCATGTATCAGGCCAAGCATGGTGGCGGACCTTCCGTTATTTCATACGGCGAACTGCAGAAATAGCGACACTTTCCTGTCAAACGGTTTTCCGGGAGACTATTTCTTTTTCGCCGTGTTTTTCTGGCTTTCCTGCCGCTCTTTCAAAATGCGCGCTACCAGATTGTCCATCACCTTCATGGTCATGACCTGGGCTTCTTCTTCCGTACCTGAAAAATTATTGCCTTCGCTGACAATGGCAAGAGAGGTCACATATCTGCCGTCGATCACAATAGTCGGAACACCCTCGATCTGGTAGGCCGATTGCATCTGAACAGCACCATCACACAAGGACTGTACGGTAAAAGAGCGGTACATTTCCAGGAACTTGTTCCGGTCAATACCGTTTTTCTGCACATAATCCGCTATCTGCGTTTCATTCCTGAGCCGGGTCCGCTTTACCTGGACGGCATCAAAAATTTTATGGTGCAGCGAGTTGGTCATCTTGCCCATGGCTGACAGGGTATAAAACAGCCGCTGCTGCAGGGCCATATTGTCGTTGAAGTTGATATGGACCCGTTTGAATGTCACATCGCGATTGTGTTTTTCCATCCACTTGACGAGTGCCGCATCAAATAAATAACAATGCGAACAGAAGTAGCCGAAAAATTCGATGACTTCCACTTTTTTTCCGGTTTCAGCCGGCAGCGGCTTTTCCAGTGTCAGGTAATCCACGCCATTTCTGGGCGCATCGGGAGAGGACACTGCCATACAGGTGACAATACTGAGTCCGATAGCGAGAAAAAGGCGGTGAATTTTTTTCATGATGGCTTCCCTGTTTGTTACTGGGCGCGGGAGGTGGTAAATTCAATCCCGTTTTCGCGGAGTTTGTCCTGTGTCGCGGTCAGCGCGCTCTGGGTATATGGCCCGAGATGAACCCGGTACAGGCTGCCATTTTGGGACTTGACTTCCTTTATCCGGGCTTCAATGCCGATGAGAGCCAGCTTGGCCCGCATGTTTTCTGCATCATTTTTTTCACGATAAGCACCGGCCTGGAGATAGGCGGTCGGCTTTTCACTTTCTGTAGCACTCTTTGCGGCATCCGCCTGGGCCTCTGCCTCGGCAGAGGCGTTCTTGTAAGCTTCCTTTGCGGCGTCACGGTTGCCGTACATCGGCTGGTTCGGGTCCGAGAAAGGGGTAGGCGCTTCAGAGAGTGATTTACCCTGTTTACTGAGCTTGCTGTTAAACGGCATGGGCGATCGCGTGATAATCATGGCAATGATGATTGCGATGACCAGTCCGGCGATCAGTCCGCCAATGAAACCCAGCACGGTATTGTTTTTCCAGAGGATATCGTATTGGAATTTTTTCTGAGGTTGTTTGCGAGCCATTTTCGTTACATTTTGTTGGGGGCAGAGACACCTAAAAGTGCCAGCCCGTTTCTCAATACCTGTCTTGTTGCGTCCAGAAGTGCCAGCCTGGCCATTCTGAGAGATTCATCATCAACCAGGAAGCGTTCTGCATTGTAATAGCCATGCAGTGTCCCTGCCAGATCGCGCAGGTAAAAAGCGATCTGGTGTGGCCCCAGTTCATGCAGGGCATGCGTCAATGCATCGGGGTAATCCGCCAGCCTGCCTAAAAGGGTATATTCATACGGTGATGTCAGAACAGACAGGTCTGCCTTTTCCAGTTGGGATTCATCGCCACCCCATTGTTCAAATACCGAACAGATACGCGCATGCGCATATTGTATGTAATATACGGGATTTTCATCTGATTGCTCGAGCGCCAGATCCACATCAAAAACAAATTCGGTATCCGCTTTTCTGGAGATCAGGAAGAAACGCACCGCATCCCTGCCGCGGGTGATATCACTATTGCCGGACCACTCAATGAGATCCCGGACGGTAACATAAGAACCTGCCCGTTTCGAGATTTTCACTTCCGCGCCGTCTTTCATGACGGTGACCATCTTGTGGAGCACATAGTCCGGGTAATTTGCCGGGATTCCCATATTGACTGCCTGCAGTCCGGCTCTTACCCGTGCGATGGTGCCATGGTGGTCACTGCCCTGCACGTTAATGACGGTGTCAAATCCGCGCTGCCACTTATTGATATGGTAAGCGACGTCTGGAACATAGTAGGTGTAGCCGCCATCCGACTTTCTCATGACACGGTCCTTGTCGTCCCCGTAATCGGTCGTTTTCAGCCAGAGTGCTCCACCATCCTCAAAGGTTTTTCCTGCTCTGGCGAGGGTGCTCACCGTGTCATCCACTTTGCCATCGGTATAAAGGGAGGATTCAAGATAGTAGTTATCGAAATGAATGCCAAAGGCATTGAGATCGTTATCCTGCTCATTTCTCAGGTAAGTGACGGCAAATTGCCGGATGCCATTGATATCATCCGGATTGCCGCTGGCAATGACCGCTGGGCAGTCTCGTGCCGTGATGGTTTTTTTTGCCAGAAAGTCAGCCGCAATATCCGCAATATAGTCACCGTTATAGGCATCTTCAGGCCAGCCGGTATCGCCCGGTTTCAAGCCGCGTGCCCGTGCCTGGACGGATCGCGCAAGATTTTCAATCTGGACACCGGCGTCGTTGTAGTAAAACTCGCGGGTTACTTCATATCCCTGCGAAGCAAAGAGTGCTGACAGGGCATCGCCGAGTGCCCCCTGCCGGCCATGCCCGACATGCAGCGGGCCGGTTGGATTGGCTGAGACAAATTCAACCATGACCTTTTTGCCATCACCTTCATGTCCGCGGCCATAGTTTTCTTTTTGCTGCATGATGACCTTGACGACAGCCTGTTTGGCGGCAGGGGTTATCCGGAGATTGATAAATCCAGGCCCCGCCACATCGGCGGATTCGATCAGGTCTTCACGACCAGGCTGGGCCAGTATGCCGCTGACGATTTCGGCAGCCAGATCCCGCGGATTTTTCTTCAGTGGCCTGGCAAGCTGCATGGCAATATTACAGGCGACATCACCATGAGACGGGTCGCGGGGGCGTTCAAGCGATAGGGATGGACGTGTGTCCAGACCGCTTAACAACGGTGCCAGGGCATTTTCAAGCAGATGAATGATTTGCTGTTTTTGTTGTTCTAGCATGGAAATAAACACAGAGGAAGGTCTGTGCGAAACGACAATAATGTTAAGTGGGAGTAAAGCCGATAATTATAATCCCCCTTTATCAATAAGGTCTCGTTTTATAAGGGAAAAAGTAAAAATTAATCGGTTTTTCCTTTCTCGTTCGTCCGGGAAGGCGCTGTAAAAAAAGGCCTTTCCTTTCAGGCAGGCCCTTTTGTTCAAAAGCATTCGAGATTATTTGTTTGCCGGTCTGGACTTTTTCTGGGTACGATCCCTTGCTTTTTCACGCCACTTTTTCGGTGACGTTTCCGCATCAAACACTTTTTGCTGTTCTGGTGTCAGAGTGGCATAGAAGGTTTTCAGGGAAGCCAGTTGCGCTTCCATTTTTGCCTGACGTTCTTTCATGAACTCCAGCCCTTTTTCCATGCGCTGGGGCGCTGTCATGCTGTCAAAGTCAATCGCTGTCCGTTTGGGTGGCGTCAGGGTTTTTGCGGTGGCATCCGTATAGGTCTTCCATGCGCCTTCCTGGCTGGCGGAGAGCTTGAGCTTGTCGTGCAATTCGGCCTGTTTTTTTTCCATGAATGCTTTCCAGCGTTCTTCCTGGCGGCCATCCTCACCATACCCCGGGCCTGTTTCCATGTCCGGTCCGGCAGCAAAGGCGGTAGCGGCAAATCCGGCCGTGCCCATACAAATGGCAGCAGCAATTGTCATCAGCGATTTGTTCCATTTTTTCATGGCATTTCCTTTCTGTAAGCTTTAAAAGAGAGCACGTCCAGTATAAAAACAGAAATTGGCACAATGATAGCGATTACTTCAAAGGGAATGTAACAATTTGTGTGTGTCTGAGCCGGATCAAACCGGTTGTGTCGAGAGAAAAACGCGAAAAGCAAAAAAACATTTTGTTGCAAATGGCTAGATGTTTAGTCCCAGTACGATAGGTACATATACAACTGGGACGAAGAAAGCAATCGGATGGCTGAAGGGAAACAGGCACCCTTATATGGGAGAGTGGGCTAAGGCAGATGAAAACACGGCCATTGCCATATGGAGTATTGATGGATACCGCCAGGCAATGGAATATGACCTCAGAGAATTCAATCGATGCAAGGAAGTGCGAGGCAGGTGGGTAATATATTGAATACCGCTCCTTATTGAGGATAAAACGGTAAAATCCAGCTTGTGCCCGACTTTCTGAAACCTGCGCCAGCAAACGCTTTTAGAACGACGAAACAAAGATTCGGGCAAACAGTCTGAGCCCCCTTGACAGTACGGTATAACAGAGACAGCACAGCGCCGCTGTGCTTTTTACTTTTGTAAGAGAAGGCCGTCATGCCTCATCTTATCAACCGGAACTGGAAAGGAATTAAGAATGACAGCAGGTATTACATGGGGACATCAGGAAGATGACGATTATCTGGGCGACTCCGCCAAGATAGCCGCTTTCGATATGCCCAACCTCTGGGACCCGGATAATGACCCACACCCCAACACGAAAGTCATGAACACTCTTATGGATTTCGGGAAGAGATACATCAACAGCGATCCGACTGGTGGTACCGGCTTTACGCCGACAGTCTTAAAACCGGCACAACATGATTCGGGCACCTACGCACCCCCATCACAGCAAACCAACAATCAGGGTTTGCTTGCCAATACGGAAAAACCGGCAATATCACCTTCACCGGCAATAAAGTACGCCAGCGTGAAGGTGCCAGATATGAGCAAACCCACAGTCACACCGTATTCGTCTGCCAGCAGCACGTCACCATTCAGCGCCAACCTGACAAAAACACTTGGTTCGATAGACGAAGCTGACACAATGGCAGGAAGTGCAACGGGGGATTTACTTGGTGCGATTGGCGGGCAATATCTCAAGCGCGGAAACCATGATGTATTTGAGATGCCCAACCGGGCTGAAGCGACTTTTACCGGTGATCTCCTGGGGATGACAGCAAAAGCAACCGGCAGGGCAATCATCAACTCAGGTGGTGATGTTGCACAGCATGACAGTCAGACGGATTACAACCTGCATCACAGCCAGAACCCCGAAGCTTATCGGCAACAGGTGAGCAAAACACTGAATGACGCTGGAGATGCATGGATGCCATACGACCGCCAAAGTTGCACTCGGCATTAATGGACTATTAACTGATGCCGAAGCAAAAATGCCGACAGCAGTTGAGGTGGCGCATGAAGTCAGGCGTAATCGCTGGGAGCGAGAAAATGCTATTGGCGATATGATGACACGCCGGGATATTCGTACCGATACACCAGAAAACCAAGCCAGTGACACAGAAGCCTATCTTTCCCAGACACTGATCGGAACGCACTGGGTCAATCTTGCCAAGGTCTATGCCTATCGGGGAAAGCCATTCATGATGTCCAATGCCGTGGATATGCTGGACAAATCGTTTGATACCTGGGCAGACAACATCATTGAAAAAGGCGACCATAGTTATTTGAATGCCCTCATGAAAACCATCCGTGAAGATCATCCAACGACTGATGATGTGTTGATTAACCTGATCGCCAAATTCATGGGAGGAAATAATGGCGATGCTGTCCTGTTCCTGTGGGATAGCATGAAAGAGGCTGACAGGCACGAAATGATGAAACAGGTCAAGGAACGCCAGAAAACCAAACTGGGAATCGAAAGCGAAAAGAAATAGCTTTGCTGCCATGACATGATTTTTGGGTAGTCTCGGAGAAATCCGTCACGGGTTTCCTTTTTTTCTGTGTTTCCAGATGTCTCAAGACAAGCAGGGAACGGTCCGCTATTATGTCAGGGTCATCAACTATCAGTCGAGGATTTGTCGTGACCATTCTCAAACATGTATTTGTCTCCATACTCCTGACTACCGTCTTTGCCATTGCGTTCCTTCCGGCACATGCTGGCGACACGGAAGATGCTATCAAACTGCTGAAAGCCAAACAGCCAGAAAAAGCATTTCAATTCTTCAAAAAAGCGGCAGAAGCAGACGATGCAGAAGCGCAAGCCTATCTTGGGGGGATGTATCTGGAAGGGACAGGAACCCAAAAAAACCTGAGAATGGCAGCACTCTGGATGAAAAAAGCGGCAGATCAGGGAAATGTCACAGCAGCGCATGACATGGGCCATTTCTATGAAGAAGGCATCGGTGTATCAAAAAACCTTGAAAAAGCTGCTGTGTACTACAAAAAATCCGCTGAACTCGGTGATAAGGATGCGCAGAACAAAATGGGGGAATACTACCTTGAGGGTAAAGGCGGCTTAACAAAAAATGAAATCGAATCTTTCAAGTGGTACATGAAATCAGCAAAGCAGGGCCATCCCGTATCAGAATACAGTGTCGGCAGGGCTTATGATCTCGGTGAAGGCGTCAAACAGGACAAAAAAGAAGCGGAAAAATGGTATACAGCTGCTTCCAAGCAAGGCCATGCAGCATCCATGAACAATCTGGCATATCTTTACCTAAATGGTGACGGTGTGAAAAAGGATATTGAAAAAGGGCTTTCACTAACACGAACTGCTGCGGAGAAAGGTCAGGTTGATTCACAGTATGCCCTTGGTACCTATTATGCAGAAGGCCGGTTTGTGAAGAAAGATGTAGGGGAAGCCAAAAAATGGTTTGGGAAAGCTGCGGCACAAGGTGACGAGGAAGCAGAGAAGGAACTCATGAAGTTGAAGTAAATTGAATGTCAACTATTTCATAAAGTGTGCGATTGACAGACATCATTTCAATTTTCTGACAGCCAAATCGCGGATAACTCTGTTCCTGAATGCGCTCTTTTTCTGGATAAAAGTTTTCCAGTACTTTTTCAGAAAAAGGTGTATCGTCGATCAACTCGTGAAATCGATCCACAGGTGTTTTTCCATTATGGGCACTGTGAGGACGGTCCCAGTTGTAGTAATGCTGCCACTCTGCCAAAAGGGAGTGTAGCTCTGGATCATCCAGTCTGATGGTGGCATAAAATTCAGCTTGGTCTGTTTTCTGCGAACGTTCAACCTTTCCATTCAGATGCGGAGAGCCGGGTTTGTTGGGGCGAAATTTGATGCCGTATTCCCTGAATTTTTCCTGGACCTTGATGGCAAAAAATTCCTGACCTCTGTCAGTCTGAACGCGCTGAACAGGAAAGGGCATTTCATCTACCACATGCTCAATAAAATCAAGAGTATTGGCTGCTGTGCGACGGCTGTATAGCCTCAAGACCCTGTAACGGGTGCAATCATCTATGGCCGTGTATTGAAATAGTCCTGACGCTATTTTGCAGGTGTCCATCTGGACACGATCACCGGGAATCGGGCGCTCATACCGGATAAATCCTGCTTTTTTTCGGATTTTCAGAACAGGTTTTACCTGGTTGCGTATGAGTATTTTGTGGATAGTTGCCAATGACAAAGACAGATCGTGGAGGCGCATTATTTCAGCCTGAATCCTGCGAGCACCAAGATTACGGGAACGCCGTATTTCAAGGATGATTTCTTCTTCCTGAGGGCTGACTTTTTGGGCTGGTGAATTTTTTGGGCGGCGACTCTGGCTGACAAGTCCTGCTACCCCGTGTTCCTGATAGCGTTTCCACCATTTCCTCAGAGTTGGTCGGGATATGCCGCATCTTCGGCAGACCAACCCGGCATCACCCGTTTTCTCATAGAGTTGCACCCACTGTAATCTCTGTTGTATTTCTCGTTTCATGAACGCATGTTACAGTGAAACGATGTGTATGAATCACACAAATAATCTAGCGGAAGCATTAAAAGCGCATGGGCATTACCCATGCGCTTTTAATGCGATACTCCTTCCACGTTATTATTAAAATTCTGTCCAATCCCCTCCATCACCATCTGATAAAGTAGTCACAGGCGTTGGTTTGGCAAGCACTTCCAGTTGCCGGGCTGCCGGTTTGGCAAGCGCTTCCAGTTGTCGGGTTGCCGGTTTGGCCGCAGATTTAGCAGCTGGTCGGGCTGCTCCCGACGATGGCAGCGCAGCACGGGACGCGCCACCACCGTTCCCGACATTAAATATACTCACCACGCCAACCAGTGCACGGGCCTGGTCCTGCAGGCTCTCGGCTGCCGCCGCTGCTTCTTCTACCAGTGCTGCATTCTGCTGCGAGACGGTGTCCATTTCGGTCACTGCCTGGTTGACCTGCTCAATACCCTGGACCTGTTCCTGCGTGGCCATGGTGA
>JAAZED010000415.1 GCA_012512465.1 Oxalobacter sp.
CTTTAATATCGCCATGATCTGGCTATCGGTAAATCTCGACTTCTTCATGTAGAACCTCCTTAACAAGAAAATTCTACTTCCAATCAACCTTATTTGCCGGGGGGATTACCGCAATACCAGAGGCGATTTATCAGGAAAAACTGCGACAGCACCAGCTTGAACCCAGTATGTCTCACAAAGGAAACTGCCTGGTTAATGCAGTAATGGAAAGTTTCTTTGGCATACTGACATCTGAAGGGATAACACGGGCATGGGAGTTGTTTATATCCTCCCTTCGCCCCTTTTCATTTTTCCTCCCTCCCGTATGGACGCCGAAGCAACATTTAACTATAATCACGGGCTTATCGGCACCATAAAATGGACTCACGGAGAGTCACCGGGGGCCAATCCAGAAATTCATTGATACGATAACCATGAAAAAAATCCTTACTTTTTTGTCACGTCATGCTTTGTCCTGGCTGTGATGCCTTCTGTCGCCTTTACCGCCCGGATCCGTATTCCCATCATTAACGACAGCTGGTGGCAGACGCTTTTGGTTGTTGGGGTTGTGCTGGCCGGCTTTTATTTTGCCCGGCGCATCCTGGAAACGATCGTGCAGAGAGTTTCAGTCTCTTTTCTCCCAAAAGAGAAGAAGAGGAATGAAACGAGTGAAACAGGCGGCATGAAACCTGTCATCCGCACTGTTTGCACGCCCTGTTGAGAGACAGGGCTTTTTTTTATGCCTGTACAGCGCTTCCCGCAGGTTTTGCACTGTCTCATGTCCCTTTTGTGCTTTTCCGGCAAAACCGGCTTTTGCTGCTATGATGCTATAAGGAGGAAAGAGATATGAAGAAAACGTTTTTTCTTTTGCCAGCGGCACTCTTTCTGGTATCGGGCTGTATGCTGTTCGAGTCCCCTGTGGGTCCGGACGGACGGCCGATTGCGCCAATCTCATCGCCTCCCCCCAAAAAGACGCCCGACAAAAAGCCCGCAACAGGCAAGACCGCCATGCCTGAGGCTGCGGAATCGTCGATGAAGCATGATCCGACGCTGACACCGGACAAGGATGTCAAGCCGGACCCGTATGCCACGCCGCCGAAAACGGTAACGGGTTATCCCATGAAAACGGACAGTATCCGCGGCACGTCTGAGGCCTACCGCGACCTGAATTCCCGGAGAAGCACGCCAAACCACCTGCAAACAAAGCCGCGTGAGCGTGACCCGTTTTATAACGAGGTCAACCGCACGGGCAGCAACCCGATGAATACACCGGACAGGACAACCAATCGGCGCGTCTATCCCTGAGGTGGCCTGCCCCTTACCGGCATATCTGCCCTTCCCCATCTCATGCCGGATATCGGTGAGTTTTTTGTCGTATTGGCACACTGGCGGCGATGAATGGCTATGCACCGTTCGTGATAAGCGCTAAAATCAGCAATTAATCAACTTTTTATGTCTGTCATGACAAGGTTTCTTGCTGTTGTCGTGACACAAGGCACCGGTCTTAACGGGTGAGCTGCCGGAGGTTTGCAGGTAAACCGCGCACATGAGGGGAAAGACCATGAAACGATTCTGGATGGTACTGGCATGGCTGATGGTGCTACCGCTTGCCTCACACGCTGACACGATCACTGTCGGCGGAAAAAGCCTCACCTACCAGACACCCGCCGGGTATGTGGTTGCTTCAAAGAGCAAGTACAGCGAGCCGCTGGCTTTCCTGAAAAAGGCGCTGCCAGCCAATACGGTCATCCATGAAGTTTATATTGAAAAAGAGGTTGACCGGGATTATGGCAAGAAGAACCACATGCTGGACGACTATATTGTCATCGTTTCCCATGTGAAGTCAGATACTTTCCTGGTTGGCCTGGCTGATTTTGAAAAGCTGAAAGACCAGATTACGAAAATCCAGGAAACCCAGCTGACGACTTCGGTAAAGGAGCGCTCAAACCAGCGGCTTGATGAGGTCACCGAGGGTGCCCTGAAGATCGGCAATGTGCGCCCGATGGGGATACTGGAATCAACCGATACGCTCATTTCTTTCATGGCCGTCATGTCGCAATCCGCCAATATCAACGGCAAAAGCTTCAACTTTGACCAGGCGTTTGTGTCGACGACGCTTCTGACCGAGAGCAAGGTGCTCTCGATCAATCACTACCGCACCATTCACTCCGAGGAAGATATCAGCCGCTTCAAGTCAGATGCCTTACGGGCCGTTGCCAGCATGGATTTCAAGCAGGGTGCAGCCGCTGGTATAACGCAAACCCGTTCGGCTTCTGCTTCGGCTTCTTCTTCATCCCCTCTTTCTTCCACGTCATCCGACGAGAAAAAATCAGGCATGTCGCGCCTTGTTTCCGGCCTGATTTTTGGCGGCATTGCAGCCGGGATCATTTATCTTTTCAGGA
>JAAZED010000416.1 GCA_012512465.1 Oxalobacter sp.
CCAATATCCAGTGTGCGGATCGTAACAGGGCGCCCCCGCATGATGACCACCGCCTTTTTATAGGCTTCAAACTGCTCCTCCTCACCTGGAAGGCGGCTCATGTCACCGGCCTTGCTCATAAACAGGAACTCGGAACGGAAAAGGCCAATGCCGCTTGCTCCGTTTTCCAGTGCAGCATTACAGTCATCCGGAAATTCGATGTTCGCCATCAGGGTGATTGGCGTCCCATCGTGCGTCATTGTCGGTGTCTTTTTCAGCTTGCTGAGTTTTTTCAGCGCCTTTTCCCGGGCCACTTTCCTGACACGGTATTGTTCCAGCACCAGCGACGTCGGGTTGACAATAACTACCCCGGTATCTGCATCGATAATCAGCCAGTCATCCTGTTCGATGAGCATCAATGCATTCGGCAAGCCAAAAACCGCAGGCGCATCAATACTTCTGGCGACAATCGCCGCATGGGAATTTTTACTGCCGACTTCAGAAATAAAACCACTGAACGTCCGGTCACGAAAATGGAGCATGTCAGCAGGAGAAATATCATACGCCACGACAATCATGTCGATGCGCTCCTCCTCCGGGATTTTTGCCAGAACAGGCGCTGTCTCAGGCATATTTTCGCCAACCTGCCCCTGCAGGTTTTTCATGACACGTTCTGCCACCTGCTGGATATCCGCCTTGCGCTCACGAAGATAAGGATCTTCAATTCCATCGAATTGCGCCGACAATTGCTCAATTTGAGTCAAAAGCGCCCATTCCGCATTATATCGTCGCGCACGAATGATGTTGAGCGGCTCTTTGGCAATCATGGCATCCGAAAGGATCATCGCATGCACATCCAGAAAGGCGCCCAGCTCAACCGGCGCATCCTTTGGCAGGCTGCTCCAGATACTTTCCAGTTCATTATGAACCGCCTCGATAGCAGCCTCCAGCCGCGTAACCTCAGCCTCAACCTTTTCCTGGGGAACAAGATAATGACGCACATCCAGCGCAGCACGGGGAATCAGATGGGCGCGACCAATGGATATGCCACGCGAAACCGTGGTGCCATGAAGCGCGAAAGATGCCATCGTTTTTCCCGACTGCATATCCCTTTACTCCGCCTCCCCGAACTTGCCGTTAATGAGGGTGACGATCGCCTCCATGCATTCTGCCTCATCGGAGCCATCCGTCTCCAACGTGACGCGCGCCCCCTTGCCGGCAGCCAGCATCATGACGCCCATGATGGACTTGGCATTGATTCGCTGATTGTTACGCGTCATCCAGACTTCGCAGTGATATTTGGTTGCCAGCTGGGTCAGCTTGGCAGAAGCACGGGCATGAAGCCCGAGCTTGTTGACTATTTCCAGTTCTCGTTCAATCATATTTTGCGTTTGTCCATGACTGCACCACCCATTCCATCAGCAACAGTTATCTATTCTGACTGCACCGCTTTTTCCGCCGGACAGTGCTTTTTCGATAACCGTTTCCAGGTCATTTTCGCGATACGTGATCGCCCTTAACAACATTGGCAGGCTGACACCGGCAATTACTTCAACCCGCCCCTGCGTTGTCAGTCGATAACAGCAATTGGACGGCGTGCCTCCCAGCACATCGGTCAGAACCAGCACACCAGAGCCGTCATCCAGCCGGGCTATCGCCTGCGAAGCGACCAGATTAATGTCATTCAGATCCTGGTCAGCCCTGACATCAATAGCTTCTATCCGCTCCTGCTTTCCCTCAAACATATGGGATGCGGTGGCCATAAATGCATTGGCCAATGGCTCATGCATGATGAGAAGAATACCTATCATTTTTCAGC
>JAAZED010000417.1 GCA_012512465.1 Oxalobacter sp.
ATGCGGAAACTCCAGCCCTTTGGCAGCATGCAGCGTGGAAAGACGTACCGCATCAGGGGCTTCATCGCGCCCTTCCAGCATAGTCATCAGCGCAACCATTTGTGTCAATTCAAGCAGATTCTTCTCCGGGATACCACCCTGCCTGTCACCCAGGCTCTTTTCCTTCAGCCAGCCTGTGAAATCCAGCACATTTTCCCATTTTCCACGGGCATTGCGCTCATCAAACGTATCATACAGGTAAGGCTCATAGGCAATTTCCGCCATCATGTCATCCAGAACGGCTGCCGCATTTTCACCGCTTCCGGCAGCGCCCTGGCGGGACGCCCGCGCTTCAATCCGGTTGATGAAATCACAGAAAGCACGCAGCGGCTGCAACTGACGGGAAGGCAGCACTGCCTCAATTCCCCCTTTAAATACCGCCTCGAAAAGCGAACACTGCCAGCGCCCGGCATAGGCGCCCAGCGCTTCCAGTGTGGCCTGTCCGACGCCGCGCTTGGGTGTGGTAACCGCCCGGATAAATGCCGGGTCATCATCATTATTGGCAATCAGGCGAAGGTAGCTGACGATGTCCTTGATCTCTGCACGGGCGAAAAAACTCTGCCCGCCTGAAATAGTGTAAGGAATCCGCTCCCGCCGCAAAGCGGTTTCCAGCAAACGCGCCTGATGGTTTCCGCGATACAGGATCGCATAATCCGAAAACTTCGCCCGGCGCTCAAAACGGTGTGCCGACAGGGAAATCGCCACCTGCTCTGCTTCCTTTTCATCATTGTCCATGGCGCTCACCCGGACAGGCTCACCAGCGCCCATCTCGGACCAGAGCGTCTTCTCAAAAATCTTGGGGTTATTGCTGATAACCGCATTGGCTGCCTGCAGGATATGCATGGAGGAACGGTAATTCTGTTCCAGCCGTATCAGCTCCAGATCCGGAAAATCATCCCGCAATATCTTCAGGTTTTCCGCAGTTGCGCCCCGCCAGGCATAAATTGCCTGGTCATCGTCCCCAACAGCGGTAAACATGGGTTTCTTGCCTGGTCCGGTCACCAGAAGCTTCACCAGTTCATACTGGCAGACATTGGTATCCTGGTATTCGTCCACCAGGAGATACCGCATGCGCCGTTGCCATCTGTCACGTACTGCATCGTTTTGCCGGAAAAGTTCCACCGGCAGACGAATGAGATCATCAAAATCCACCGCCTGATAGGCCGACAGGGTTGCCATGTAGCTCGCATAAATCCGTGCCGCCTGCCCTTCATGCTCATCAACCGCCTCAGCCAATGCCTTCTCAGGAAAAACCAGCGCATTCTTCCATAGCGATATGCGCGTCTGGATGCGGCGGATGACCTGCCTGTCGGTTGTCACAGCCATATCCTGTATCAGGGAAAAACAGTCATCCGCATCCATGATGGAAAACCGCTCCTTTAAGCCCAGCTCTTTTGCTTCCTGGCGCAATATCCTGACACCAAGCGAATGGAAGGTGGAAATTGTCAGTTCTGCGGCCTGTGACGGGCTTGAGAGCAGCTTTGCAATACGCTCCTGCATTTCTGCTGCCGCCTTGTTGGTAAACGTCAGCGCGGCAATATGCCGGGCTTCATTAAGACCGCTTTCGATCAGATGCGCAATTTTCTGGGTAATCACCCGAGTCTTGCCCGAACCGGCTCCCGCAATCACCAGGCAGGGGCCCTCCATATAACGTACGGCATCACGCTGCGGGGTATTCAGATTGAAAAGAGCAGAGGAACTCATCACACGAAAAACGGCCAAAGACAGGAGCGCCATTATAACAGTGCACGCAGCATTAGTCAGAACCCGCGGAGCACGTTACACTATCCTCACGGAGTTTTTCCGCCCCTTGTAATTTGCAAAAGCATCCCTATCTGGTCATAGTTGATTATCTGGTCTGCGCCATGGTGGCAAGCGGGCCCACCGGAGAAACACACATGGAACAATTTCACGGCACAACCATCCTGTCAGTCCGCAGGGGAAGCGAAGTCGCGCTTGGCGGCGACGGACAGGTCACACTGGGCAGTGTTGTCATCAAAGGCGGCGCACGTAAAGTCCGCAAGCTCTATCACGACCGTGTCCTGGTCGGATTTGCCGGTGGAACAGCTGACGCCTTCACCTTGCTTGAGCGCTTCGAGGCCAAGCTGGAAAAACATCAGGGCAACCTGCTACGCTCTGCGGTTGAGCTCGCCAAAGACTGGCGGACCGACCGCATCCTCCGGCGTCTGGAAGCCATGCTCCTGGTTGCTGACAAGGAAGCCACCTTTATCATTACCGGCAATGGCGATGTGCTGGAACCGGAAGAAGGGGTAGGTGCCATAGGATCCGGGGGGATTTATGCGCAATCTGCAGCACTGGCGCTTCAGCGCAATACCGACCTCTCTCCGGCAGAAATCGTGGAAAAAGGCCTGGCCATTGCAGGCGAGCTCTGCATTTACACCAATATGAGCCATATTATCGAAACACTTGATTAACGGCACGGCTCTATCTTATTACTCTTATCGCCATACCACTATGAACCTGACACCTCCAGAAATCGTCACCGAACTCGATAAACATGTTGTCAGCCAGTCCAAAGCCAAGCGTGCGGTTGCCATTGCACTGAGAAACCGCTGGCGCCGCCAGCAGGTGGAAGAACCCCTGCGCCATGAAATCACGCCCAAAAACATCCTGATGATCGGCCCGACAGGTGTGGGAAAAACGGAAATTGCCCGTCGCCTCGCCCGCCTGGCTGATGCCCCTTTTATCAAGATTGAAGCAACCAAATTTACTGAAGTGGGCTATGTTGGCCGTGATGTGGAAACAATCATCCGCGACCTGATTGACATCAGCATCAAGCAGACACGGGAGTCCGAAGTGCGCAATGTTCGTGAAAAGGCCGCCGATGCGGCAGAAGAACGGATACTCAATATCCTGGTGCCACCCGCCCGCGACTTTGGTTTCAATACCAGTGCCAGTGAAGATGAGGCCGCTTCCGGCAGCAATACGCGCCAGGTTTTCCGCAAGCGGCTTCGTGAGGGCGCGTTGAATGACCGCGAAATTGAAATCGAGGTAGCTGATGCCATGCCGCATATGGAAATCATGGCGCCTCCCGGCATGGAAGAAATGACCGAGCAGATCAAATCCATGTTTTCCGGGCTGGGCGGAAGCCGGAAAAAACCCCGCAAGGTCAGGATCAGCGAAGCCCTGCGCCTCTTGACAGATGAAGAAGCCGCCAAGATGGTCAACGAGGATGAACTGAAGCAAAAAGCCATCACCAATGTTGAGCAAAACGGTATCGTCTTTCTGGATGAAATCGACAAGATCGCTTCGCGCTCCGAAATCGGCGGTGCAGACGTTTCACGTGCCGGCGTCCAGCGTGATCTCCTGCCACTGGTGGAGGGCACAACCGTCAATACCAAATACGGCATGGTCAAGACTGACCACATCCTCTTTATCGCTTCCGGTGCATTTCACCTGTCCAAACCGTCAGACCTGATCCCGGAACTGCAG
>JAAZED010000418.1 GCA_012512465.1 Oxalobacter sp.
GCCACAGCCACAGCCACAGCCACAGCCACAGCAAAGAAAGCCTGGCGGGCAGAGCCGCCAGGCGTACATATGCCGCATCAGGCGGCATGGCGCGCACGGGGCTTTTATCATCGATGTGTTATGCAAAATATGGCATCATGCTCCTTTGACGGGATAACCCCTGAGTGTGACAAACACCCTGTATGGACAAGAAAATCACCTACCATCGCAATCCGCACATAGCCTTTCCCCTGGGCTTTGGCGATATGCGCTCGCAAAGCGCTTTTGCCGAGATTTACCTGAAGGACAGGGATGCCTGGCGCACGGTGCGAATCGAAGCCATCGGGTATGACGACTACACCAAAAAAGAAGCCGAAAGAGGTGGCTCGCTGGACCGGATATTCCCCGGCATCACCCGCAGCATGGGGCGCCTGCCCGATCCGGATGCCCTTTGGCTCTATACCGTGACCGCTTTTACCACCAAAGCCGCAAAAAACGAAAGCCTCCTTATTCTCCCGACAGGAGAAGATGATATCCGGGTGGAATGGTTTGACGACTTTCATGCCGCCCTGGACTGGTGCGAAAGCGAATACGGCATCAGGCCGTCGGACTTCAAAAAAACCTCACCAGACCGCGATACCCGGCGTTGAGCAAGGTGAATATACCCATGAAGCAACTCGCCCCTGCGACAGGGAGAACCCCATCTTTCCCATTTTTCGGACGGTTTTCCGCCGCCCGCTTTCATCCAAACTGATCTGAAAACCGCAAAAAACCGGCGGCGCCCCCTTGCTGGAAACCCTTGCCTGCTCTTGCTCTTAAGGCGATGTGACAAAGATTCGCACAAACAGTCTTTCCCCCCTTGACAGCGGGGTATAACGATAGATGTATAGCGCGGATTGTGCTTTTTTATTTTTATACTAAGGAGGACGCATGTCTGTTTTTGATGATGGCGACGAGGCTGGCGTGAGCCCGAAACCCAAAGGGATGTGGGGTACGCCCGAACTGGAAGAAACGCCCGCAATGAAAGTAGTGCTCAAGGGATTTGATACGATCGGGCAGCCATAACGAAGATCCCGTTCGGTACAGTCACGACTCGGCAGCACCAAGGGTCATTAATGGCAATACCCCTCTGGAACTCATCCGCAAAACACGCCAGGCCGAGGTTGACGGGCTATGGGAAGATGCCGAGCACCTTTACCAGGGATTCAATATCAAGAAGAGCGAATTTACCCTGAGCTTGATGGAGCTCAAGCTGTTTACCGATGGTCTGATGCAACAGGTTGACCCGCATTTTGTGGCGGACAGGAATTTGCCGGGTAAAATAGGCCAACTCAAGCAACAGATCGCTGCCGGAAAACAGGCTGATGCCGGACAGCAGAGCAGGGATCTTGGAGATGCCATCCGCAGTCTCAGGAAAGGATTTTACAAGGATTTCCTGGGGCAGAAGATGATCGATGCCGGAATTTTCATGGCAACGCGGCAGGTTTCTGTTGGTGCTGAAGCGTTCTACCAGTTAATCAGGACGATGAGCACGATTCATGCTGATGATGTGTTACAGCATGGAGAAGGAGACTTCCTGAGGGCCATCGGCATGGGAGCAGACTCCGCTGCCAGAACCGGCATGTTCAACAAGAGCATGCAGATCATGAGCAGCAAGCTTTCAGGCCCTCATAAACTGATGTTTGACTATCTCGTGGGTAATATGAGCGATAACATGAAAGAAGCGGTAATCCTTCGTGCAAGACGTGATGCTCAACGACGTGACAAGCCTGAATAGAATTTATCCGGTCCCTGAAAAGACCAGGGGGAGTGACACTCTGACAAAGTGGCTCTCCCCCGCAGGATAAGGCCTGTTTATTTGAGCCTGTCATAAATTTTGTGTGAGAAATAATGCGATAGGAGTCTTTACCATGAGATCACACACAGCCATGAAACCCAAGAAACCCGGAAACGCGAACAAAAAGCCCTCTGAACAA
>JAAZED010000419.1 GCA_012512465.1 Oxalobacter sp.
AAACAACCTCCCTGGCTAGTCAAGCTAGTCGGATAATTGCATTACATTACGAGAACTGCAACGCAAACGGCTGCTGCCAGAACAAAGACACCAGCGATAATGTTACTTGTATTCATGATGTTACATCCTTAGTAGTTTGAAAATGCACCTTTCAACTTCCAGTCTTCTCTCCAAGACATTCACCGCTTGGTGCATACGGCTGGCCCATTGTACGCCTGTTTTTTTTGAATGTCAGTGCCGGGATTCGCGCATATACAGCAGTTTCACCCGGCATTAACATTTTACAAACATTGACTTAGGTCAATTTTATAACCATTCGTCATGAAAATCTTTTTTTCGTACACTTTTGTAATAAGCGTCAATCGGCACGTTATCAGGCCTTTTCCGCCTCAAGCAGATGCGTCAGGCCAAAGAGACGGAAAAAGTTTTGCGCACTTTCTCTGGCGATACGCGCTACCGGTACGCCTTTTATCTTCGCAAGCTGCGCGGCCACTTCACTCACGTAGGCCGGCTCATTCTGCTTGCCACGGATGGACTGTGGCGAAAGATAAGGCGCATCGGTCTCGATCAGGATACGGTTAAGCGGAATCAGGCGCGCCACATGCTGGAGTTCCCGGGCATTGGGATAGGTGATAACGCCGGAAAAGGAGATGTAAAACCCCATCTCCATGGCAGCCTTGGCAATGGGCATGGTTTCATTGAAGCAGTGCATGATGCCGCCATAGCCGCCAGCATCGGTACCTGCGCCCTCTTCCTTCAACACACGGATCACATCATCTGCCGCTTCACGCGCATGAATGATAAGCGGCTTGCCGCATTCCCTTGACGCGCGAATCTGGATACGGAAACGCTCGAACTGCCAGTCGCGGTCTCCCTTGACATGGTGGTAATCCAGCCCCGTCTCACCAATGGCAACGACCTTGGGATGCTTGGCATACTCGACCAGGGTTTTGACATCCGGCTGCTTGTTTTCCTTCCTGCCGGGATGAACCCCCACTGCGGCATACAGATTGTCATGCTGCTCACAAAGTTTCAGCACATCCGGGATGTCATTCAAGCTGATGGAGACGACCAGCGCGTGGGATACGCTGTTTTTCTTCATGTTGGACAGGACTTCCGGGAGGCGTTTGGCCAGTGCGGGAAAGTGGATATGGCAATGGGAATCAACGTACATGGATTACTCTCTCTGGTTATAAACAGGTGCAGGAGAGCATTGTAATGGATCGGTGCCTCGCTTGCATGTCAGGAAACGCTATTGGTTAAATAACCTGCTGTAATCGAGAAGGATGTCTTCAATCAAAAGGCGCAGGACGAGCGGATGCTCGGCAACGCGGTTTCTTTCAGCCGTTTTTTTGATCAGGCGGAGCAATTCATCGGTGCTTACGCTGGCGGCCTGGGTTTCGAGGGTTTTCCGGTAGCGGGGAAAATAGCGCTGGCGGCCACTCATGGACAGCGACAGCAAATCGTACAGCCAGCGCTGCAACCAGGCAATGATGTTCCGTGCGGATGAACGCTGGAGTTTTTCCGCAGTCTTTAGTGCCATGTCCACACCGGGAGACGCCAGCGCCGCCAGAAAGACATCCATTTCCTCACGGTTGCCGTTTTGCGCTTCTTCCAGGGCAGCAACAGGCGCACCGCCCTGCTCTGCCAGCCAGGTTTCGGCATCAGCGACACCCTCTGCTTTGAGCCAGGCCAGCGCTGCCGCAAAGTCGGGCATGGGCATGGCGAGCTTTCTGCAACGTGACAGGATGGTGGGGAGCAAAGCATTGATATTGTTGGTTACCAGGATAAATACGGTGCCTGGCGGCGGCTCTTCGAGCATCTTCAGGAGGGCATTGGCCGATTCGGTGGTGAGGGCTTCTGCAGGCCAAAGGCAGATGACACGCAGGCCGCCACGGTGCGTGGAAAGATTGATGACATCGGCTAGCTGGCGGATCTGGTCAATGCCGATCCGTCTGGATGGCTCGCGGGCTGAACGCCCGGCTGTTTTTTCGTCCTCACCGTCTGCCGCTTCTGCACCCTCATCAGCCGCCGCCTTTTCGGCTTCAAGTGCCGCAGGCAGGATACGGCGATAATCCAGGTGTGCATACTGGTCAAACCAGCCGCAGGAAAGACAGGCATGGCAGGCATGTCCACCCGGGTGCCGGTTTTCGCACAACAGGGATTTGGCAAGCGTTTCGGCAAAGGCGCTTTTGCCGGTACCGACAGGGCCATGCAGCAGGATGGCATGGGGCAGGCTTGCCTGCATGCGATCCAATTGCTCCCAGACAGGGAGATGCCAGGGCAGTATGTTGTTTTGCGGATTATCCAATGGGTTGCAGCGAAAATATCATTTATCGACCAGTACCGGAGACCATGAAGGGTGCCCGGACAGTTGACTGTCATTTTACCTGACTTTGTACCAATCACCAGTAAACAAAAAAGCCGCCTTGGACAGCATCTCTTCCTGAATTCAAAGCCATCCAGGAAGCGCTTGAGTATCTTCGCGCGGAGAATGCCTATCTAAAAAAGCTGCAAGCCCTGATTCAGGAACAAAAGAAATCAACGCAGCCAGTAAAGCGCAA
>JAAZED010000420.1 GCA_012512465.1 Oxalobacter sp.
GAGGGAAGGCAGCGGTTTTATTGTCTTTCTGGCAAGAAAAAGCCGCGCTTTTCGGGCAAAAACGCCTGTTTTCTGAATTTTTTTCATA
Organism: Oxalobacter sp.; assembly: GCA_012512465.1. Classification (GTDB taxonomy): domain Bacteria; phylum Pseudomonadota; class Gammaproteobacteria; order Burkholderiales; family Burkholderiaceae_D; genus Oxalobacter; species Oxalobacter vibrioformis. The sequence continues at coordinate 89 of JAAZED010000420.1, forward strand.
TTTTTTTGCCGGGGGGGGTGATTTTTTTAAATCCAGCACTGGCGGGCAATTGCGCGATATAGGGGGTAAAAGTGCCGCTGTTCTTTCTTATGCTTTTTGAAAAATGTGCTAGGCCAGCCCTAAAGACTTTTTGTTGCTGTCCGTTAACGATTCATAACAGCGGTCGGCATGAAAGAGGGCACACCAATGTTGAGAGCCATAACCTTTATTTGTTTTTGAGGCTCTTGCCAATGGTTAACATGGTACATAAGGAGTTATTACCATGCCTCAAATTATCAATACCAATATTTCTTCGCTGAATTCCCAGCGTCACCTCAACAAAACCCAATCCTCACTGTCCACGGCTCTTGAGCGTCTGTCATCCGGCAAGCGCATCAACAGCGCCAAGGACGATGCGGCCGGCCTGGGTATTTCATCCCGCATGACCACCCAGGTCAACGGCATGAACCAGGCGATCCGCAATGCACGTGATGGTATTTCCATGGGGCAGACCGCTGAGGGCGCATTGTCCACCACTGCAGATATGCTTCAGCGTATCCGTACCCTGGCTGTGCAGGCATCCAACGCCACCAACGCCTCGCTTGACCGCCAGGCAAGCCAGGATGAGGTTGGCCAACTGGCAGCGGAACTGAACCGGATTGCCACGACCACCTCCTTTAACGGCCAGAAACTGCTTGACGGCAGCATGGGCGCACAAAACTTCCAGGTGGGCGCCAATGCCGGTGAACTTATCACCTCCAGCGGCATGAACTTCAAGACGAATGTTTATGGCACGCACAGGGTTCAGGCTGATGCCCATCTGGGAATGACGTCGGCTGCCGGTGCTTTTGGTCAGCTGTCATCTTCCTATACGGCGCAGACCATTACTATCAATGGCTCGCTGGGCGCCGCTACGGTGACAACAGCTGCTGCCGCTGCTGCTGGTGTAAGGGGAACCTCTGCTGCGGAACTGGCGGCCATGGTTAACACTAAACAGGGTGAAACCGGTGTGACGGCTACAGCCAGGACCGAAGTGCTGTTCAAGGCGGTTAAAGGCCAGGGCACCTACCTGCTGGCTTCTGAGAACAGCGATGCCAATGCGGTGACCATCTCGTTTAACGTGGGCGATACAGCAACGACGGCGGATGATTTTGCTTCTGCCATCAATGCCTTTAACGCGCAGTCTTCCAAGACGGGTGTTACGGCGGAATATGATGAAGCCAACCAGGGCATCAAACTGGTTAACGCCGCTGGTAACGACATCAACATTGCCAACTCGAACACGACTTCCGGGCAAACAGGAAGCGTCACAGCTTATAAGGCAGATGGGAAACTGAATGCATCGGGGCAGGCCCTTGCGGTTGCAGGTGCTGTGGGTACCTATACGACGGCGGCGATGAAGGGCGTTGTGACTTATGACAGCAGTGCGTCCTACTCGTTGTCACAAACTGCTGCTGCTGCTGGCGCTGCTTTTGGTACCAAGGATAATGGGGTGGTTCTCGCTTCTGCGGCAGGTGGTTCTGTGCTGAAATCGGTAGCCGAGCTGGATGTGACCGATTTCAAGAAGGCACAGCTGGCGATTGCGATCGTTGATGCGGCCATCAATACGGTCAACAAGGAAATGTCCCGTTATGGTGCGCTCCAGGCACGCTTTGAATCCACGATCGCCAACCTGGAAGTCAACAGTGAAAACACCGCTAATGCCAGAAGCCGTATCCAGGATGCCGACTATGCCCAGGAGACCGCGGAACTTTCCCGTGCGTCGATCCTGCAGCAGGCCGGTACCGCGATGCTGGCGCAGGCCAACCAGATGCCGCAATCGGTTTTGTCCCTTATTGGCTAAGCATAAGCGAAACCAGTAAGTAACAGACCGGCTTGCCAAAGCTGGAAAAACCTGAACCCCGACCCGCTTTTTTGCGGGCCGGGGTTTGGGCACAGATTGGAACAGGAGATGATGATGGATATCAGGAGTATCAGTAACAGCCCGCCGCCAGCCGGAATCAGGCAGGCAGTGGAAAGTGCGCCTGTTTCTCCGTCAGTGCAAAATCTGGAACAGGTGATGGCCAAAGCGGTAAGACCGCCTGCTGCTGCCGAAAAGGCTGGAGCAGGCCAAAAGACGACAACCCCTGAAATGACGTCTTTCAGACAAAGCCGGCAGGCCCAGTCTGAAGCGGCCGCGCAGCCAACGGATCTAAACAGGGTGAAAGAAGCGATGGAAAGCATAGCTCAATCGCTTGGCTCACTCTCAAAATCCACTAATTTGGAGTTTTCGATTGACGATGAACTGGGGTGTATTGTGGTTAAGGTGGTAGACCCGGAAACGAAGGACGTGATCAAGCAATTCCCGTCGGAAGACGCGATTGCCCTTGCCAAATCACTTGATAATGGCAACAGCGGCGGCCTTCACCAGGTAAAGGCCTGACCACAGGCGGTATTAATTGCGGTAACAAGACCCTTTGGTTGCGAAAGTGGCCAAAGGGTGTTTTTTATGCAAAGGCGGGTTTGTGGACAGATTCTGCCCACATTACGGGGTGGTTTATGCGAAAATGGCCGGTATTTTTCGGGATGACTGTTTTGCAGGATGGGCAGCTTTGCTGCCCCTGTGGATGCCGTCCTTTGCCGGGGCTATTTCTTTTGCGGGGAAGTCAGATGAGGATACGGTTATGGCAACAATGAAACCAGGAAAAAAGCGGGCTCACATGCAGCAGGCTCAGCATCATTGGGAACGGGCATTGCGTTTTCATCAGAAGCAACAGCTTGATGCGGCATTGGCAAGCTATGGCGAGGCAATCAGGTTGAACCGGGATTTTGCGGAAGCCTACGCCAATCGCGGGGTTTTGTTTATGCTGCGCGGTGAAAATGAACAGGCGCTGGCTGATTATGATCAGTCGATTACCCTCAAACCGGATTTCTTCAATGCCTACGCCAATCGGGGTGGTTTGTTGATGCAATTGGGACAAAGTGAAAAGGCATTGGCAGACCTGAACAGGGCGATTGCACTCAAGCCGGATTTTGCGCAGGCCTATGCCAAGCGCGGCGTTTTATTTGTGCAGGCCGGTAAAAAGGAACAGGCACTGGACGACTTTAACCAGGCGATTACGCTCGACCCGGATTACGCGGAAGCCTACTCCGATCGCGGATCCCTGTTTATGGACTTAGGAAGAGAAGATGCGGCACTGGCTGATTACAACTGGGCGATTATACTCAAGCCGGATTTTTACAATGCCTATGTCAATCGCGGGAATCTGCTGGTTTCCATGAGAAATTTTAAGGCTGCCGTGGAAAGCTATGAACAGGCGTTGCTGTTGAATCCTGCATCCGCCAGTGCGTACGAGGGAATCGGGCGGGCTTTTATGGGTAATGGACAGCTTGATATTGCGCAGGAGTACTACGAAAAGGCGCGGGAGCTGGATTCGGACATGGTTGCTGCCCATTGCAATTATGCCGACCTGTTGTACGAGGTAAACCGGTTTGACGAGGCGATGGCGGAATGGGGCAAGGCGATTGCTCTGGATCCAAACTGTTATTCTGCCTATTTCAATAATGCGCTCCTCTTGATGCTGTATGGTCGCTTTGAGGAGGGGCTGCCGTTGTATGAGTTCCGCTTCAAAGTCAACAAGCCCGGACCGGATGAGCTGCGTTTTCCCGGCAAGGTGTGGCTGGGGGAGGAATCCCTCCAGGGCAAAACGATTCTTTTATACCACGAGCAGGGGCTGGGCGATACGATTCAATTCTGCCGTTATGCCAGACTGGTGTCTGCCCGGGGCGCCAAAGTGATTATGCATGTACAGGCTCCTTTGGCAGCGCTCTTGAAAAACCTGGAAGGGGTGGATGAATTCATTGTCGGGCCAAGGTCACCGGATGATGTGCTTCCTGCGTTTGATGTGTGCTGCCCGATGATGAGCCTGCCTTTGGCGCTCAAAACCACGCTTGAAACGATTCCCGGTGAGACGCCTTACCTGACTGCCGATCCGGAAAAGACGGCTTTCTGGGAAACCCGGCTGGGAAGGAAAACCAAACCGCGGGTCGGCCTGGTATGGAGTGGCAACCCGGCATACAAGAACGATCATCGACGCAGTATTTTGCTGGCGCAGCTCTTGCCTTACCTGCCGGATAACTGTGACTATATCAGCCTGCAAAAACCGCTCGCTGATATGGATCGTGCCATCTTTGACAACCGGCCGGAGTTAAAGCATTACGAAGATGAGCTGAATGATTTTTCCGATACGGCAGCGCTTTGTTCGCTGATGGATGTGGTTATCAGTGTTGATACAGCGGTAGCCCATATGTCCGGCGCCCTTGGCAGGCCGACCTGGATTATGCTGCCGTTTAACCCGGACTGGCGCTGGTTACTTGAAAGGCGTGACAGCCCGTGGTATCCCGATGTGCGCCTTTATCGCCAAAACCAGCCCGGAAACTGGGATGGTGTGTGTGAGGCAGTTCGCAGCGATTTGCTGGGGCTGGGCAATTCGGGCGTGGCCTGACCAGATGCAGCCTTTTCATACGGGCAGATGCGCACTTGATATTGGGGGTAAAAGGCGTTTTTATGAGGCTCCGCCTGGTTCTGCTTTTACCTGCCGTTCTTCCATTACCCGCGCTAATGGATCTGACTCATGAATGGCCAGCAGGTTTATCCCCAGGGTGAAAATTTTATATCCGCGGGATGATAAAAACAGGCTCAGTTCCTGTTCATTGGATTTGATTTTTTCAATGAGCAGTTGCGGTTTTGATTTGGAAATGGTACTGGCTGCCCCTTCGAGCGCTTCCATTTCCATGCCTTCAATATCAATCTTGATCAGGTCCACGCGCGGCAGATTCATGCTGTCTATGGATATCATCGGCGTCAGGAGGGTATGCTCTTCAGCGTAGTTAATCACTTGGCCGATATATTCGGTGGATTCCGTTTTCCTGATTTCCAGGCTGCCAAAGCTGGAAGGTTTGAAATAGTCGGGAACCGGCACATTGATGGATCCTTCACCGGCCCCTACCGCCGCCCAGATGGCGCGGGCATTAAAGCAGTTGTTTATGGCGATATTCCCGGCCAGTGCATAAAAGATTCTTTCCTGTGCCTCAAAAGCAATGACGTTACCCCATCCATACATGAACTTCGCCCACTCAATGGTATGTACACCGACATTTGCCCCGCAATCTATGGCGACAACGCCCTCTCCAAAATGCTGTTTTCTGACTTCGAGTAACTGGAGAGCCAGGTTAACTTCTTCATGATCAAATGATGAGGTATTGAGTAACTGAAAGCCGACACCATAACCGCCATCGCCTATCAATCGGTAGTCATGCCGGTTTACCAGCATACTGCCATGATCTGTTGACGTCAGGATAAAGGCCGCAGGGCGATGGATAAACTTTTTCATCGAAATTTCCTTTGAAAATCCCATCGCACCAGGCAAGGGGAGGAGGTGCAGTTTATTTTGTCAGATCATATTGTAGCGCGTTTGTTTTTTTGAATTGTAAATGTTTGCATTCTGTGTTCATCTTGCCCTTCCCATAATCGGCATGCGAAAATCAGCAGGGTTTTCCCAGGCGGTTTTGCAAGGGTGTTTTCTGTGAC
>JAAZED010000421.1 GCA_012512465.1 Oxalobacter sp.
GGATATGGCTGACCCTGCGCTCCTCAGGTACAGCAAAACGTCTGGAATTTTGCTCATAATAGGACTTGATGTCCGCTTCACTGATTTTGATGGTGTCTTCAATTGACTGCATATCCAGCACAACCAGTTCAATACTTACATGCTCGGGAATGGCAAACTGTGGTCCATTGTTTGTGTAATAAGTCTCCAGTTCTTCCGGCGTCACCTTAACCTGTGCGCGATAATCCGAAGCCTTGAAAACCTTGACCTGAACCTCACGCTCCTGCTCGAAAATATCCCAGATATGTTCGGTTGCCAGCTGCGGCACATAAAAACCGTACTGCAATGGTGCGGCAATCTGCTGCTGGAGGAGATCCTGGCGCATCATGGCAAAATGCATCTGGTCTGTCATGCCCTGGGCTTTCAGGCCTGCCTCATACCTTTCCTTGTCAAGCTTGCCATCTTCGGTCGTAAGGCCGGGAATTTCCATGATTTTCTGCAGGACAACCACATCGGGTATCGCCAGTTTTTCCGAGGCGATTTCTGTTGAAATTACCCGATTGTCTATCAGCCTGTCGAGCACCATCCATTTGAAATTGGGCGACTCGATCCATTTGGGATCAAATTGCTGGCCAGCCCGCTGACGCAGCATATCCGCCTGTTCGCGCTGGGCATTTTCCCACTCCTGTTCAGAGATGGTTTTTCCGTCTACCTTGGCAGGCGCATTGCCATCACCAATCAGGTCATATCCCTGGACTCCGAAAAAAATAAAGGAAGGTACGATAAAGACCAGCAGAATAATCTGGGTCATCAGTTTGTTACGGCGTATCAGCTCTAACATGATGATCTATCCGTGCAGCAGAATTAAAACAGAAAACAGGATAAAAAAAGGCGAACTTGCGTTCGCCTTTTCAGTTTGGCGGAGTGGACGGGGCTCGAACCCGCGACCCCCGGCGTGACAGGCCGGTATTCTAACCAACTGAACTACCACTCCCGAAAACTTCCAGTTTGACTGTTGGTGGGTGCTGAGAGGGTCGAACTCCCGACCTACGCCTTGTAAGGGCGCCGCTCTACCAACTGAGCTAAGCACCCTTTTATCCTTAGCCAGTCAAACTTGTGGCGTTTGTCACGACGCCAGCAAAAGAATTAGTTTACCGCATCTTTTAAAGCTTTACCAGCTTTAAATTTAGGAACTTTAGCAGATTTGATTTTGATGACTTCGCCAGTACGTGGATTACGGCCTGAACGGGCAGCGCGCTGGCCAACGCTAAACGTGCCAAAACCAACCAGCGTTACGCTCTGGTTTTTCTTCAGTGTAGTTTTAACAGCATCAATCATCGCATCCAGAGACCGGGCGGCAGCGGCCTTGGAAATATCAGCTGACTTTGCAATATGCTCGACGAGCTCAGATTTATTCACGCAATTTCCCCTTAAAAATTATGTTGAACCCACAAAAAATTTCCTGAAGCGCACATTAAACGCGTACACAATAAAGCTGTCAAGAAAAATTTGCGCTGTAGAAAACAAATCAGACTACCAATATATATATTACGGAACCGACCTGCAATGCTCATTTTATGCATATTTGCCGCAAAATGGAGAGAAAAAACGAGAAATTTATTCTTTTCGTGTGACAGACAATAACAAGTCACTGTTTTTTATCAGTAATTAAAGGTTCCCTCTTTTATTTCTCATGTGTAGCATTGACGCAACTTCATGAGACAAAAGACACAATAAAACAACACTCCCACCCACCAGTGTTTCTACTGACGGCACCTCTTTTATGCCAATCCATACCCATAACGGACCTAACACAATCTCCAGCATGGCTATCAGGGCCATTTCTGCCGGGAATAAAAAACGGGAGACATAAACCAGTAAAAGGCAGGGAAGCCCCAATTGAAAAACGCCTAAAACGGCAAGAATACCGATATCTGAAACAGATGCTTCCAGCGGAAGTGCCAGTGGAATCATCGCTGCTGATGATAAAACGCCACCCAGAAAAATGGCAGGCATCATATCGATGGTTTTCCCGGCCCGGCTGAAAATGATGTAATTGGTGGCATAGGCAAAAGGCACTGCCAGTGCAAACAGCAGGCCGGCCAGATGGGTGTCTTTCATATTGCCGATATTCCCGGCAAAAATCCATACCACACCTGCAATGGTAAAGACGATGGCAATCCATGTTCTGACAGGTGTTTTCTTTCCCAGAAAAAGCCAGGAAAAAAATGCCGTCAGAAGCGGCGTAATGCTACCAACAAGCAGGGTATTGGCGACGGTCGTTAATGTCAGTGCCAGCATGAAACAGGTAAAAATCACGGCCCACATCAACGCTGATAAAAAACCGGACAAACCCAGCTTTTTCAGGCCGGAAAAAAACGGTTCTTTTCTGGCAACCACCAGGTAAGCGGCAACAAAAATCGCCGCAAACAGGCTGCGCCAGAAAACGATTTCAACATTTTTCAGCAAAGCAAGCTGGCGGGTAAAAA
>JAAZED010000422.1 GCA_012512465.1 Oxalobacter sp.
CGCACGGTGTGAAACAGGATTATGTCGAGGCAAACAAGTGGTATGAGCTATCCGCGAAACAGGGATATGCGCCGGCACAATTCAATCTTGGTTTGCATTACATACGAGGGCAAGGGGTAGGCAAGAATCCTGAAACAGCCGCAGCATTGTTCCAGAAAGCGGCAAACCAGGGACTGGCAGATGCACAGGTACTTCTCGGCGAAGCTTATGAACTCGGCAACGGGGTAAAGCAGGATCGCGAGGAGGCTATCAGATGGTACAAGAAAGCTGCTGATCAGGGTGACAAGGATGCCATTGCCAAGCTGAAGAAGTTATAACTTAAAGTAAGACGCTGGCAGTTTGATTCACGCAGGAGACTTTAATTCCGTGATGAGAGGGCGAGAAATCGCTAAGAGAGAGTTTCCAGCAATCCGGTCGCGCTGCAATCTGTTGATTTTAATTGGCTTTTTTGTCCATGGTGCCCGGGACCGGAATCGAACCGGTACGCCATTACTGGCGAGAGATTTTAAGTCTCTTGTGTCTACCAATTTCACCACCCGGGCACACCGAGCATGGATTGTAGCATCAGCAGGGGACGAAACACAAAAAGTTTGTATTGCCCACTATCTCTTTTCTTGCGAAAGCCAACAGGTCATAATGCGGGTATAGTTGCTTTTATCTGCAACAAGAAAGGGAGACCCTGATGCGTGACCCTTTGCCATTACCATCGCCCGGTTTTTCCGTGAGTATGCGGGAAGTCACCTGGCTTGAAGTCGGTGGGCGCACCCTGCGCGCCATCATTTACTATCCGGGCGGAAAAGGCCCGTTTCCTGCGGCTGTGTGCGTTCACGGTGGCGCGTGGGTGTCGGGTGACCGCACGTCAACCCATGGCTTTGCCAATCTTATTGCCTCGCATGGCGTGGTTGTCATGGCCATCGATTTTCGCATGCCGTCCGAATGGCCGTATCCGGCCGCGCTTGAAGATATCAACTATGCCATTCGCTGGCTCAAGCACAATGCCGCCCAGTACCGCATTGTCCCGGAGAAGGTGGGCGGTATTGGTGTTTCCAGTGGCGGACACCTTATTCTCTTGTCTGCCCTGTGTCCGCATGACAGCCATTACAGCGCTATCCCCATGGACAGTGACAAGGATGCCAGCCAGGCATTTGTCATGACATGCTCCGGGGTGCTGGACCCGGTTGCGCGTTTTCGCATGGCGGAAAAAGCGGGCGAACTCGAAATCCTCATGTGCCATCGCGCTTTTTTCGGCGATGCTGCCATGATGGATGAGGCCAATCCGGCAAGGATACTGGAAGCGGGCGAGGCAACCAGCCTGCCGCCTGCCTGTTTTTTCCAGGGCGGCGACGATGTCCGTGTTCCCCCTGGTACGGCTGAGCGTATCGCTGCTCTGTACCAGGCTGCCGGGGGGCAGGCCCAGGCGACAGTCTATCCGGGCATGGAGCACTCCCTTGTCTCCTGGTGCAAGGAAGAGCTTGATGACATGATGGGCAAAACTATGGCGATGATCCGCAGCCTGTCAGGGTAGCACGCGGATACGGCACCGTACCCTGCCAGGAACAAAGGGCGCAACCGTATCGGGCTCAACGGGATGACGCCGGGTGACGGTGTGTCTGCCGAAAGTGGCCTGCTGCAAGGCGGCTTTTTCCTGTCTGCCGTCGTTGCCGGTTCAAAATTGATTTTGGCCGACTCTAAACCGCGAAAATTGCTCTGCGTCAATGGTCAAAACGCATGACAGCGGTTAATCTGGCACTGAAGGGGCTGGACGCTGGTGCCGCAGGCACAACAAGGCAGCGAGCCAGTAAATGATGCCAAACAGCCTGTCTGCCGCATGTCCCGGGCCAGCCTGCTTTTTGGGGAAACCAGTTTCAGGGAGTTACAGTATGGGAACAATGAAAGCGCTCGTTTTTGTCGAACCAGGAAAAATCCTGCTGGAAGAAAAACCTATCCCCAAAGTCGGCCCGACCGATGCGCTGGTACGTATTACCACGACGACTATTTGCGGTACTGACATCCACATCCTGAAGGGTGAGTATCCGGTAAAACCCGGCCTGACCATTGGTCATGAGCCGATCGGCGTCATTGAAGAGCTGGGTTCGGCTGTCGAGAGTGTATACGAAAAGGGGCAGCGTGTTGTCGTGGGGGCCATCACCCCGTGCGGCCAGTGTTTCACCTGTCTGGATGACCGCAAATCGCAATGCCAGGGCGTTGCAACCGGTGGCTGGCGTTTTGGCAACACCATTGACGGATCGCAGGCCGAATACCTGCTGGTGCCATACGCCACGGCAAATCTTCAGCATATCCCTGAGGGGGTTTCTGACGAACAGGTGCTCATGTGCCCGGACATCATGTCTACCGGTTTTGCCGGTGCAGAAAACGCCAATGTGAAGATCGGCGACAGCGTGGTCGTCTTCGCGCAGGGTCCGATCGGCCTGTGTGCCACAGCCGGTGCCAAGCTCAAGGGAGCCACGCTGATTATTGCCGTGGACGGCATCAAGGAGCGTCTCGTTATCGCCAAGAAAATGGGCGCGGATATCACTATCAACTACAACCATGTCGATCCGGTGGAAGAAATCATGCGTCTTACCAAGGGGCAGGGGGTTGATGTTGCCATTGAGGCGCTGGGTACGCAAGGCACCTTCGAAAGCTGCATGCGCGTACTGAAACCGGGCGGCACCCTTTCCAGCCTGGGCGTCTACAGCGGCAAGCTGTCCATCCCGGCAGACTCTTTTGCCGCCGGCCTGGGCGACCACAAGATCATCACCTCGCTTTGCCCGGGCGGCAAGGAGCGCATGAGAAGACTTCTCAATGTGGTTCGCAGCGGCCGCGTTGACCTTCAGCACCTGGTCACGCACGAATACAAGCTTGACCAGATCGAGGAAGCATACGATCTTTTCATGAGCCAGCGTGACGGGGTCTTGAAAATCGCGATTAAGCCCTGATATAGCACTTATGCCGCCGGCGGCATAAGGCCGGAGCGAAAAGACAGCAATCCGGTTTGAGCACTTTCAAACCGGATTGCTTGCTTTTATTGCAAGCTGTACAGTGACGGCAAAGCAGATTTATCATGTATTCATACGCCGACTTGAAAAGAAGGCAAAACTATTATTTTATCCCGCTCTTATGGCAGGGAAATCACATCAGAAAAAGGAACAAGCATGTTGGACAGGCCATCTATTACCGTAACAGCCGATGATTTTGACTACCTGGAGCAACTCCTGGATTTGCCAAAATACCGGAATATCCCTGCCAGGAAAGACCTGCTAGAAGAATTGCGGCGTGCCAGCATCGTCGAGCCTGGCGAAATCGGTGCGGATATCGTTACGCTCAATTCGACCATCCGTTTTGTGGACGACAAATCCGGTGAGCAGTACGAAATGACCCTCGTGTCACCCGAAGAAGCCGATAGCGACAAAAACCGCATCTCCGTTTTGGCCCCTGTCGGCATTGCCCTTTTGGGACTCTCTGTCGGGCAGACCATCCAGTGGCAGATGCCGGGCAGGCAGGAAGCGCTTTTGCGTGTGCTGGAAGTGACAAGACACGCTTGAAAGACGTGTCATTTCCTGCGCAAACTGGCATAAAATACTAAACAGGAAATCAACCATCCAGGAAATCAACCATCGCAAAAAGGGGAATACGATGTCAGAGCAAAAGTCAGAACAGAAAGTCGCCCTTGTCACCGGCGGTAACAGGGGCATCGGCTTTGAAATCTGCCGCCAGCTGCTGGATGCCGGCTGCACCGTTATCCTGGGTTCCCGCGTGCCTGTTCGCGGCAAGGAAGCCGTGGCCGAGCTGAAAAATGCCGGTTATACCACTATCCGGTACATGCATCTTGACATGAATGACCCCGAAACCTTCATCGTGACCCGCGATGAGATCGAGAAGGACTATGGCAGGCTTGATATCCTGGTAAACAATGCCGCGATTTCCATTGACGGCAAGCGCAGGATCGATACCGTGCCTGTCAGTGTGATCCGTGACACCTTTGAGGCCAACTTCTTCAATCTTATCGAACTGACCCAGCTGCTTTTGCCATTGCTGAGGAAAAGCCCGGCAGGCAGCATCGTCAACCAGTCCAGCATCCTGGGCTCGCTCACCTACCACAGCATGCCGGACTCCCCCATCAAGGACGCCAAGGCCTTTGCCTACAATGCCAGCAAAACGGCCTTAAACGCCTTTACCGTGCATCTGGCCGATTTGTTGAAAGATACGGCTATCAAGGTCAATTCCGCCCATCCCGGCAATGTCCGCTCCGACATGAACCCGGAAGGCGAGCTCAGTGTGGAAGAGGGGGCAAAGACAGCCGTTGAGCTGGCGCTCTTTGCTGACGACGATCCGACAGGCGGCTACTTCTACCGCGAGCATATCCTGCCCTGGTAAAGGGGCAGGCGCCAATCAGGGCGTTTCAGGGGGAAAAAAATCCCCCAGCCGCCTGATCTGCCTGCCGTCACTGTCAAAATTACCCGCATCCAGCCATGCCATGAAGACAGCCCGGATGTGAGGCCAGCGCTGATCCGTGATCGTAAACCAGTCCGTATCGCGGTTGCGTCCTTTTGTCACGATCGCGTTTTTGAAGGTGCCTTCATAGACAAAGCCAAAACGCATGGCGGCGGCCCGTGAAGGGGCGTTTAAGCCATCACATTTCCACTCGCAGCGGCGATAGCCCAGCGCGTCAAACGCATAGGAGAGCAGCAGGAAAATCACTTCTGTTGAGGCCGATGTCCGCTGCATTCGCGGCGAAAAGTTTACATGCCCGATTTCCAGCACACCGGAGGCCGGATCGATCCGCATGAGCGCAACCGAGCCAACAGGTTTTCCGCTTTGGCTGTCAAGCACGGCAAAATGAACAAAGCCCTCACTTCCGGTGAGTCCTTCCAGAAAAGCCCGCATCGCTTTTAGCGTATCGGGTCTGTCGTAGGGCAGGTAGGTCCAGTTGCGGTCATCCGCAGCAAGCTGGTGCGCAGCAAAAAGCCCCTCGGCATGTTTTTCCGCATCCAGTGGAAGAAGACGGCAAAAACGCCCGGTGAGGGTGTGCGGTACAGGCATGGCTGCCGGTTTCCTGTCAGGCAGGCTTATCCCGATGGGCTGGTTGTATTCGTTGACAGGCATAAAGGCGGGTTTTCCTTCGGTTTGCCTGGGGCAGGCTAACACTAAACAACCTGCTGCAAAGCCGTTATGTCCCACATGGCTGTGTTGCCTCGAAATATCTGAATTTGATGGTGATTAACTACGCCTGTATCCAGATTTTCCTATGCGCCTTGCCCTTTGAAACAAAACGACTTTTCGCGAGCGGTGGTCCAGCGTTAACATGCCTAAGCTTTGCAAAACACCCATTCTACACATCCATGCACGTTTCACCACCCGTGCGGCATCCCGTTTTTTGCGGGAACCTCGAAAAAAGGTGCGTGTCTATCCATCGTAAGAATCCAGCCTGGAAAGGAGGGGACATGACACATACCAGACCGACAGACGAGTATAACCTGTGGGATCACTATCTGCTGGCGCTTCGCTCTTGGGGAAATTTTGCTGGGCGTTCCAATCGGCGCGAATACTGGGGATACCTCTTCTTCTATACGCTGTTTTTTTTGGCCTGGTCCGTGCTGTGCCGGACCATTGGCGGTGTTTACCAGGATACGATGATCGCCTTTTATCAGTTGCTTTTCTTCATTCCCGCCACGGCGCTCCTGTTCAGGCGGCTTCATGACACCGGCCGAAGCGGCTGGCATCTGCTGCCGTTATGGCTGCTTGTCGCCGTTGCCATCCTGTTGCAGGCAAAGGTTTATACACCGTACGATTCCATGACCGTGGCGCTGTATCTCTTTGGCGTGTTTTCCGCCATTGGCAGCCTGTGCCTTTTTATCATTGCCGGTTTTTTCAGGAGCGACCCCGGGCTGAATGAATATGGCCCTGACCCCTGGCGCAGCCGCCATATCGCCAAAAGCCGGAGAATGCATACCGTTGAGATATAAGATGCCGGAAAGGCAGGTACATCCCATCGCTTTTATGGAGCGTCACGGGCAGGATTCGGTATAATCGGTTTTTAGTCGTAACCGAGAGTCAGTCATCCCATGCCAGCAGCACCCGAATTACTCCTTCCCGCAGGCTCCGTCGCCAAGATGCACAAGGCCTATGATTTTGGTGCCGATGCCGTCTACGCCGGACAGCCCCGCTACAGCTTGCGTGCGCGCAACAACGACTTTTCTTCGCTGCAAATGCTCAAGCAGGGCATTACCGAAGCCCATGCCCGCGGCAAGCTGTTCTATGTCGCCAGCAACATCTATGCGCACAATGCCAAGCTCAAGACCTACATGGCCGACATGGAGCCTGTCATCGCGATGAAACCCGACGCCCTCATCATGGCAGACCCCGGCCTCATCATGATGGTGCGTGATAAATGGCCCGATATCCCCATTCACCTTTCCGTGCAGGCCAATGCCATCAATTGGGCCGACGTCAAATTCTGGCAGCGTATCGGCTTGACCCGCATCATCCTCTCACGCGAGCTGTCACTGGATGAAGTCGAGGAAATCCGCCAGCAGTGCCCGGATATGGAGCTGGAGGTATTCGTGCATGGTGCGCTTTGTGTGGCGTACTCCGGGCGCTGCCTGCTTTCCGGCTACTTCAACCACCGTGACTCCAACCAGGGCACCTGCACCAATTCCTGC
>JAAZED010000423.1 GCA_012512465.1 Oxalobacter sp.
GTATTGCCCTGGCGGGATAAACCCCTCATGCTGGGCAAAAAGCGCATACCCCGACCCCTCGCGCGTTTTTTCAAGCCTGCCGCTTACCCTGATCACATCCCCTCCCTTTTTCATCAGCCTCTCCTGTTTCTCCCGTTTTCAAAAACACCCGTAGACGTGCCAGATGTTCTCTTGCCTTTTCACCCCCTGACGCCGTCACCCCCGCATCAGCAATGGCCGGCCCTCTTTGCGGCACCGGCGGCAGCGTATCCGCGCATGCCTGCTTTTCCGCCACAATGCGCGTCCAGCGCGTTTTTGCCATCTGCCAGGACGCCTTTTTCAGGTCATAAAACCCGAAGGCATACGCCGACCAGAAAAGTACCGGGTCTGTCCAGACATCCTTTCCTTTTGCCCGGTGCCATGCCTGCAATTGCGCCTCGCCAAAAAGCGACTCATAATCCGGTTCGGCACGGCATAACAGCAAAAACTCCGGCAATGTCGGCGGCCAGGGCTTTTTCCGGCAACCCATCAACCCCTGCCTTACCTCCCCCACCTTCAGCCCGGCAAGCGCACCGGCCCATACCGCCTTCACATGGCCCACATCCGTGTTACGCCACATATCCGCAAAACGGGCACCGTAAATCGCTGCCAGCTCGGAAAAAAGCGCCTCCACATTGGCCAATGTCGAAGACGAAACCACTGCCGGTGTCTCTTCCGCTCTCCCGGCCTCAGCCATAAAACCCATCGTCATCCACATCCTTCCTGTCACAAGCCGGGGAAGACTCAAGAACACGCGCACGTCCTTCAATCGTCAGGAAAGTTTCCCTGCCGCCATCCGCACGCCACCCCGTCAACCCTTCCATGACCCGCTTTCTCTCCATATGTGCCCCGCCCTGGCTTGCCTTTCCATGAGCAACGGCCCCATGCGCCGTTATCGACGCGGCATCCTTCGCCCAGCGCTCCACAATCCGCACGACATACGCCGGCCCGATCCGCTCATCCGGTCTTGCCCTTTTGGCTTCCTCACATGCTGCAGCCACGGTTTCCGGCGAAATACCCTGATGCGCCAGCGCCATGATCCGAGGATCACCCGGGCGCGCCTCAACCCCGGCAGCACGCATCGCCAGGGCCAGATCCTGCGCACTGAAAGCGGCAGACATATCGGCATACCGGCTCTTCTTGTCTCCCTCCCGGTCTTTTTCAGCAAGCCCGTCTATCGTTTCAACAGCCGCTTCCACAACAACATCTGCCATATCCCCAGGCACATCGCCCTGAATTTCTACCGTTGTGCGAAAAGCCCTGTTTTCCTCTGTCATAGCCATAAATGCATCTTTATTTGCATTTTTTGCAATATTTGCGCCATTAATGGCCTGCTTTTCATTCGGCATACTGCTACCATCTGCCCTAGACACTCCGTACACTTGATTTTCAGGATGACCCAAAGAACCATGTTTGCATCCGAGCACACCAGAAAACAGCCGATCTTCGCTCTCTCCGGCATCGGCAATCCGCTTTGCCATCCGTCGTTTTTCCTCCCTGGCGTGGGCAATCTGGCGATTCACTTCGGCCTGTTTTTGCGCCTTCCCGATTTCCGTTTCCGCTCGCAGGTTGACCAGCCCCTTTTTTCCTGCCAACCAGAATTGCGATATAACCAAATCAATCGCCTTGCGCTCTGCGGCACTTTCCGCCCGCAGAAGCCGGTAAAGTGTCCGCCGGTCTTTCGGCAGCGGCTTTTGCGTGGCATAAAAGGTATCGAGCATCAGCCGGTAAGCGCCATGTTCCATCAGGCTCAAGTGCCCGGTATCGCGCTGGTAGTCTCCAATAAAATGCTTGTAAAAGTTCACTCTCCCCTCCGCGCACAGATATTGCAACAGGCGGCACCATCGGCAAACTGTGTCGGAAAAGACCGGCTTTTGCGGCATACAGGAC
>JAAZED010000424.1 GCA_012512465.1 Oxalobacter sp.
GATAAATAGCGCACCCCCAACAGCATGGCCGCCCACATCCCCGCCACACCGAGCAGCATGACAACAGAGACATCAGGATTGTAGATCGGCCCGCCGATAATGGCGCCAAGGACAATATTTCCCACCTGGTCCAGCGCGGAAATCGGCGCCAGCGCACCTTTTCCGGAAAGATAGATATAAACAAGCAAAACCACCAGGCCAGCGAGCATTTTGAGTACAATATTCCATGATAAGGCAAGTTCCATGCCGGTATTCCTTCCACGGTGTCGATGCTCCTATTTTTGCGGATTGTTCACCCAAGGGTTCTGAGACAAGGCAAAACATGCTGAGATTGCTGATGCGCAAACGCTTTTTTCGAACGCTTTGCCCTGTACCGGTCATAAGGAAAATATCGTGCGGGAAAACCCTTCAGAAAATGCAAGCGGTGCGTAGGTGATAATGGAAATGAATACGGGGCCAGATACCGGGCAAAACAACGATTGGGGTTATCACGGCCATGTCGGCCCATCCCGCTGGGGTAAGCTCGGGGATGAGTTTGCCGTCTGTAGCTTCGGCAGTGAGCAGTCGCCCGTCAATATCGAAACCGGAGACGTCAAGCCGGCCGATCTGCCGCATATCACTTTTCACTACACGCCTTCCGAATATCGCATTGTCAATAATGGCCATACCATCGAAACAGATTCGCTGATCAACCCGGCGGCGCTCTTGCCGTCAAACAGGGATTATTTTGCCGATAAGGGATCGCTGACCACCCCGCCCTGCTCTGAAAACGTCCGGTGGTGTGTCCTCAAAATGCCGGTTGCGCTTTCCGTTGAGCAGATCAACGCTTTCCGGGCGCTTTATCCGATGAATGCACGGCCGGTACAGCCGGTGAATGACCGGGTGACCCGCTCAAATAACTGAAGATTGGCCTGCTTGCGTATCGATTGTCATCAGGTGCTGGATGATACCTGGCTTGGCGGCAAGCTGGTCATAAAGTCTTTGCGTGACGGCATTACCTGACCGCTTTTATGCCATTTTCCGGGCAACCATGCCCATCAGCTTTTCCACGCGGACAGCGCCGTCTTTTTTGCGCGCAGGCTCCCTGTAGTCGGCGATTTCAAGGATCTGCAAGGCGGAAAAGGCTTCACGCAGTGATTCTTCCGAATAATAATGCTCCCCGATGGCAACACCATTCAATATGGTGGACGGTGTGATGCCTTCCAGTGTAAGGCCTTCCGGCATGAACGCATCAATCTGCTCCGGTGTGAAACTTTCCCGCATGAGAACAGCAAGCTGCTTGATGCCGTATCCTTTCAGGATCAGTATGCCGCCCGGCTTCAGGGTATGTATGCAGTTCTCGAAAAGCACGGCACGCATGGCCGGAGGTGCAAAATTGGCGTTGATGATGATGACCGCGTCATACTGTTCCGGCTGCCAGTTCCATGTCTCAACAGAGGATACGTTGTACATGACGGAAACGCCTCTGGCGTCAGCCAGTTGCCGGGCTTTTTCCACCGCACTCTCGCTCGCATCAAAAGCGTCGACAATCAGTCCCTTTTCAGCACACCAGACGCTGTTTCGCCCTTCTCCGTCGGCTACCAGCAATACCCTTTGCGCTTTTTGCATAAACCCGGACCGTGACTCGAGATATCTGCTGGGAGGGATGGCATGGAAACGGGCACTCCCGGCCGTGTCCTGGCTTGCGGCTTGTTCGGCTGTGCTCATAACCCCCTCCTCTTGTGTGTTACCGGTCAGTACAGGTATTTAATCCTTTGCTGTTGATTGACGCAGGTATGGCAAAAGAAAACATCCTTTATCCGTGGCATTGATCTACAGCCCCAGATGCTGGTCAGGTTTGCCCGGCGTCTGACATCCCGGGACTGAACCCTGTTATGCCATACGACAACATTTTTCTGCTGGAGTGCCTCATACAGACCCATTTCACTGAGGGTGATACTGCCGCCAAAACCAATCGTGCTGCGTTGCAGTTTTTTGGCGAAATAATCCGTGGCTTCTTCCCTGGTCGGGAAGAACCGGGTGGTAAAACCGTGGTTTTCAAAGTTCTGCCTGATTGTCTGATAATCCATATGCCACTCGTTTTCTGATCCCACGTATTGAATATAACATGGCAGCCAGCTTATTGAGAATGGGCATGGAAAACCTGTTTTTATCTGCTTTTTGCCCTGTGAAAAGGGCAAAATAAAAGCCGGATTATCCGGCTTTTATCTTTTTGTGACTGCCTGTTACCAGGAATTACCACTGCGTTTGTGTGTTTCATCCTGTTTGGGCTTTTTTGCCGGAGCAGCCTGTTTGGAAGGACTCTTGGCCGTTTTGCTGTGTTGTGCCGGTTTGGCGGGTTTCTGAGCTTGTTTCTTTTCCATGTTGACCTCCTGTTAAAAGACACTGGTTAGGCGGACAGGGAAAAGAAAGATTCCCGGCGCTGTTTCATTGATTGATACAGGACAAGCGGACATAAAACGGGCTGCTTTACATTGCCTGCGCAATGGCACCAAATCCTGCTTATCACCTGCGTTGTGTTCTGCCGGTAAAAGCCGGGTTCTGGCAACCGAATGACTCCTTCGGCCTGAAGCACTGGTTACAGGATATGCAGATGGCACGGCTGGTGTCGCCATCCTTCCACCGGTTCGGCAGGCCCGGCTCCACGATAAGGGGGCGGGAAAGTGCGATGGCTTCCAGTTTGCCCCTGTTTAACCATTCATGGATGCTCTTTGGCGTGCGATAACCGCATACGCTGATGACAGGAACTGAGATCTTTTCTGCTATTGACAGCGCAGCAGAAGCGTAAGGGGTCTCTTCTTCAGGCGTTTTGATCATGGGTACGGCCGACGATTCCGGCGTGACCGAGAGGCCGCCGCTGATTTCAATGGCATGGATACCCCGGTTTTCCAGTGCCTGACATACCCAAAGACACTCTTCCTGTGTCAGGCCGGGTGTCGTCCTGTCACTGTTGTTGATCTTGATCCAGACAGGATAATCAGGCCCTACCCGTTCCCGGATAGCGTCATAAACCTCCATGACAATCCGGCTTCGTCCGGCAATATCCCCACCATAGGCATCGTCCCGCCTGTTGTAATACGGGCTCAGAAACTGGCTGAGCAGGTAGCCATGTGCTGCATGCAACTGTACGCCGTCAGCGCCCGCTTCCCTGCACCGGGCTGCGGCACCGGCAAAATGAGCCGCAACACCGGCGATATCCTCAGCCGTCATGGCCTGGACCGTGGCACCTGATGTGGTTTGCATGGCAGAAGCCCCCAAACGCGGGCCACCGCTCTCAATATGGCCTGCATGCACACCGCAATGGCTTATCTGCACGACCAGGCGGCTTTTACTGGCATGAACCTGCTCGACTATCCGGCGCAAGCCGGGGACAAACTGATCGTCATACGCCCTGATCATCTGCGCATTAATGGGCGAATTGGCATCAACCGCGACCATGCCGGTGATGATGATGCCCACGCCGCCTTTTGCCAGGGTTTCGTATATCCGGGCATATTCCGGATTGTAATCCCCCTTTGCATGATGTGAAAACTCAAACGTGGCGCTCCGGACGATGCGGTTTTGCGTGGCAATGCCGCCAAGACTGATCGGGTCATGCAGGGTTTTCATCGTTTTCTCCTCATATTCAAAGTTGGTCAAAAGCAGCCGGCATTTCCATAATCTGCTGGTGGTCTTTTCCCAGCTTGTGGCGGATATTTTCCTGTGCCGCCTTCCAGAGCAGCGTGCCTTGGGCAAGCGTATTCCTGCCGTTTTCCGTCAGATGCAACCGACGGCTGCGGCTGTTTTTCGGAGCACCGTCAGCGATACAGCCTGCCTTGATGAGGGGCTTCAGTGTACGAACCAGTATGCTTTTTTCCAAGCTGACAGCCTCAGCC
>JAAZED010000039.1 GCA_012512465.1 Oxalobacter sp.
AAAGACGCCTGTTTGCCGCTAGCGGGTTTCGTGCGGTTTTTGCTTCTTTTCCGGTCGGAAAAAGGCTGGTCTGTCATAAAACTGCGCTGGGTTGTTTTCCCCGCGTGATGTTTTTTCCCGGATGCCGGTTTTCCGGATTTTCGCTTTGGCTCGGCTTGAGAAAAAGTGTTTTTTGGTTCAAACCCTGCGATTACATTGATAGGAATGGTTTGCCGTATAAAACGTTCAATCCGTTTCACGTTTTTATTTTCAGCGTGGTTAACCAGTGAGACGGCAATACCATTTCGGCCTGCGCGCCCGGTTCTGCCAATGCGGTGGACATAATCTTCAGGGAACTTTGGCAGGTCATAGTTAAACACATGGGTGATGTTGGGGATATCAATGCCTCGCGCAGCCACATCAGTTGCTACCAGTATCTTGACCCGTCCCCGGCGAAGGTTGTCGAGTGTCCGGTTACGTGCGCCCTGGTTCATATCCCCATGAAGGGATGCCGCAGAAAATCCTGCAATATTCAACTGGTCAGCAATGGAATCGGCATCCCGTTTTGTCGCGGTGAAAACCAGTGCCTGGTTGAGCGCATGATCCCGCAGCAGATGATCAAGGATGCGGTTCTTGTGAGTCAGATTATCCACAAAATGCAGGGTTTGCATGATGTTTTCATTTTTGGCCGTGACACTGGCAATCTGGATCATTTGAGGAGACTGTGTGATTTGTTGTGCCATTTTTCCGACGACACCATCCAGTGTGGCGGAAAAAAGGAGTGTCTGACGATCCGCTGGTGTGGCATCAACAATGGTTTCGATATCCTCGATGAATCCCATATCCAGCATGCGGTCGGCTTCGTCTAAAACGAGTGTCTGAAGTGCCGACAGGTCGATTTTTCCTGATTGTAAATGATCAATCAGGCGGCCGGGCGTCGCCACAAGAATGTCCGGATTTTTTGCCAGCAGTTGCAGTTGTTTCGGATAAGGCATGCCACCCAAAATGGCGACTGTACGAATTTGCTCGAGATATTTTGTATATTGTGCCGCCGCCGCTGTGATTTGAAGCGCCAGTTCACGTGTTGGTGTGAGAACCAGCATCTTTGGTGCCGCGGGTTGGAAACGGAAAGTCCTGCCCCGGGAACGGGCAGCCTGTTTTTCCTGTTTCTGTGTTTTTGTGTTTCTTTCCGTATCTGGCATCTGGGTGAAACGGTGAAGAACCGGCAGCATGAAAGCCGCCGTTTTACCGGAGCCGGTTTTGGAAGAAACAAGAAGATCATCGCCGTTCAATACAGCAGGTATGGCCTGCTCCTGTACCGGTGTAGGTTGGGTATAGCCGGCATCGACCAGTGCTTTCAGGATGGCAGGATGCAATCCCAGTTTATCAAATGTCATTTTTTGCTTTCATGTGATTAAGCGCTTCTTTAAAGAAGCAAAATAGTGAAACAGCACATCAGGCAGCGAAATGACTTGATACAACAGATATTTCGGCACAAAAGCTTTGCGCCAGGATAGTGCTCAAAAGGCACGTGGGGCGGTGAGGCTCTTTATGGCGCATTCAGAATGAATGCGCAAGGCTTGTGATGCTGTAATCCAATTGTTTTGCATTAAGGTAA
>JAAZED010000425.1 GCA_012512465.1 Oxalobacter sp.
ATGGCCGCAATCATTTCCTTGACCGTTGTCTTGCCGTTACTGCCGGTTACACCAATAACCGGCAGATCAAAACGGCTGCGCCAGTGTCTTGCCATTTCGCCCAGCGCCAGGCGACTGTCCTTCACAAGCAGCGCAGGCAGTGAAAACCCCTCAGGCAACCGCTCGGCTACGACAGCGGCAACATCTTTGCCAGACACCTCAGGCAGAAAATCATGCGCGTCAAAATTCTCTCCTTTCAATGCCACAAAAAGATTGCCTTTCCCCACAGTCCGCGTATCAGTGGAAACACCATCAAAAACAGCCTTCCCGTGTAGATGGCTGCCGGGAACCCATGTTTGGATTTCATCAAGACTCGTTTTCATGCCGTTCCTTTTTCATGACCTCATACGTGGCCAGCGCCAGCGATGCGTGATCTGCATCAACAAACGGGTGTTTTGCCCCCTTTACCTCCTGATAAGTCTCGTGTCCCTTACCGGCAAGAAAAATCACATCATGGGCAGATGCCTGTTTGACCGCCTGGAGAATAGCCGACGCCCGGTCTTCTATTGTCAGCGCCGGGCGTGTCATACCTGACACAATATCGTCAATAATCTGCTGGGGCACTTCGCTTCGCGGATTGTCACTGGTCACAATGATGTGATCCGCCATCTCGGATACCCGCCCCATATCCTTGCGCTTGCCCCGGTCACGATCGCCACCGCAGCCGAATACACACCAGAGCGCGCCTTTTCTGTCCGTGGCAACCGAACGAAGCGCTTGGAGCCCCTTTTCGAGCGCATCAGGTGTATGGGCATAATCGATCACAACGAGCGGCGCATTCTGCCCCCCAAGCGGCTGCATGCGGCCGGGAGGCGGTTCAAGTGCTGAAACGGCTGAAACCGCAGGCTTCCATTGGACTCCATGTGTCAACAACACGCCCAGAACCCCCAGCACATTGCTGACATTGAAATTGCCGACAAGGCGGGTCTGGATCCGGGAATGCCCCTCCCGGGCATCGGCCAGAAATACGGTTCCATTCTGCCGTGCCTGGATTTCGGTAGCGCGCAATACGGGAATACCTTCCATTTTTTCATCCTGAATCGTGTAACCCGATACCGACAACTTCCCGTTGATGGCTGATGCCCATTCCCGGCCTTTGGCGTCATCCAGATTCATCACCGCATGCTTTAACCCTGGCCAGTCAAAGAGTTTTCGCTTAGCCGCTTCATACGCCGCCATATTCTTGTGATAATCCAGATGATCACGGGTGAAATTGGTATAGAGCACCGTGTCGATAACAAGACCATTCAAGCGGCACTCCTCAATACCAATCGAAGATGCCTCAATGGCAACACAGGCGACCCCCTCCTCGCGCAACATCGCCAGTTTCCTTTGCAACTGCACCTGATCCGGCGTGGTGTAACCGGTAATTTCCGCCTTGCCGGCATTCCCGTTTTCAAAAACCACGATCCCCAGCGTGCCAATGACTGCCGTCTTTTCTCCCAGACGGGAAAGCGCGCTTCCCAGCCATTGGGTGCAGGAAGTTTTACCGTTTGTGCCGGTAACGGCTACCACATACATAGAGGCAGAAGGGTTGCCATAGTAGGCATCGGCGACAGGACCTGCCAGCGCTTTCAGTCCTTTTACTGCCAGGTGCGGAATGTGCCACTCCGGTTTCCAGTCAAACCCTGCTTCTTCATAGACAATGGCTTTTGCGCCATTTTTAATCGCGTGGGCGATATAGCTTCTCCCATCAGTAGAATCTCCCTGATAGGCAAAGAAAACCGCATCTTTTCCGGCCGATACAATCTCCCGCGAGTCGGAAAAAAGATCACCATTCGGACAGGTTTTGCCAAGCCATTCCGATACAGCGCGAATCTGTGAACGGTTTGTCATAGGCTCTCCCTCGGCCCATCCTGTGGGATCACGATATTGGTTACCGATGAGTCCGGTGTGACATTCATGGTTCTCAGCGTATTGGCCACAATTCTGGAGAAAACAGGTGCCGCCACCATCCCGCCATAATGCTGCCCATTGGAGGGCTCATCGATCATGACGGCAACAATGATCCGCGGATTGGATGCCGGGGCAAAACCGACAAATGACGCGACATACTTGTTGACATACTTGCCGCCTTCAATCTTGTGCGTTGTGCCCGTTTTTCCAGCGACGCGATACCCCGGCACCTGGGAGCGTGGCGCGGTGCCCCCGGGGCCGGAAGCCATTTCCAGCATGTTTCGCACCGCCTTGGCTGTTTTTTCAGAAATGATCTGCTGCCCGACCGGCATGTCATCCACACGAGCCAGCGACAGCGGCACCATATCGCCATTACGGGCAAAAATCATGTAAGAACGCGCCACCTGCATGAGTGAGACCGAAATACCATGACCATAACTCATCGTCGCCTGTTCAATCGGCCGCCATGATTTGTAAGGACGCACCCGGCCCGCTGTCGTTCCCGGGAAACCGAATTCGGGCTGCTGGCCAAATCCCAATGCGGTAAACATCTCCCACATTTCTTTTGCTTTCATGTCCAGCGCCAGTTTGGCCGTACCCACATTGGATGACTTCTCAATGACCTGGGAAACAGAAAGCAGCCCATGGGCATGGGCATCACCAATCGTGGCATCCCCGATTACCAGTTTTCCGGGCGCCGTCTGGATTTTTGTCTGCGGTGTCACTTTTCCTTTTTCCAGGGCCAGCGCAACGGTAAACGGCTTCAAGGTTGAGCCCGGCTCATAGGTATCGGTCAAGGCGCGATTACGCAGGCTAACACCTTTTAACTGGCGGCGGTCATTGGGGTTGTAACTTGGCAGATTGGCCAGTGCCAGCACTTCCCCGCTCTGGATATCCAGCACAACCACCGCACCAGCCTTTGCCTTGTGCAGGGTAACCGCTTCCTGAAGCTGTTTGAATGCAATGTACTGGATACTGCTGTCGATAGACAGGACCAGGTCGCTGCCATCCCTTGGTTCCTTGATGGCACGCAGGTCTTCCACGATATTGCCCAGGCGATCCTTGATCACGCGTCGGCTGCCGATTGTGCCGGAAAGAACTTTCTGCGATGCGAGCTCCATCCCTTCCTGCCCGATATCCTCCACATTGGTAAAACCCACAATATGCGACATGACCTCGCCTTCCGGGTAATACCGCTTGTATTCCTTTCGTGTGTGGATTCCCTTGATGCCGAGCTTCAAAATGGCGTCAGCCACATCCATCTCAACCTGGCGCTTGAGATAGACAAAAGCACGATCCGAATCGAGCCGGGCACGCAGGTTTTTCTCGCTCATCCCCAACATCTTTGCCAGTTCGGCGAGCTTTTCTTTTGGCTGGGACAGCACATCATCCGGTATCGCCCATATCGCCCTGACAGGAATACTCGAGGCAAGCACGGTTCCGTCCCGATCCGTGATTTTCCCCCGGGTGGCCGGTAGCTCCAGTGTCCGCGCATAACGGGATTCACCCTGCTTCTGCAGGAATTCGGTTGAAAGCACCTGCAACCAGAGGGCGCGCGCAATCAGGCACATGAAAATAAAAAAGAGGAAAAACAGAACAATGTGAGACCGCCACTTCGACAGCTTGACCTTCAGCTCAGGCGTATCGGAAAACGACACCCCCTTTGCCGCAGCAACACGTGAATTTCCCGGAAATTTCATCATGCGCATCATTTCGTCGTCACCGTCATGAATCGTGTATTGGCCGGGATGACATGCACCATATTCAGATCGCGCCTGGCGCTACTCTCAATACGGGCATGCTTGCCCAGACTTGACTGGTCCAACTGCAATTGGGACCACTCCACTTCCAGTTGCCGGGCCTGTGTCAGTTCAAACTCAAGCTCGACGAAAAGCCGGCGCGACTGATAACGCACATTCACCAGCATCAGCGCGCTTAACAACAGTGCCACCACCAGAATAATCTGCAAATGCCCGCTTCTCATGTCACCTCCCCGGAGGAAAGCAAAACCCGCTCAACCACACGCAGCATGGCAGAACGGGCCCGGGGGTTGGTCTCGATTTCTGCTAAAGACGGCTTTGCCTTGCCCAGGAGCTTCATATCAGCCTGTGGCAGTTCTGCCGCACGGATCGGCAATCGACGATGCGGCTGCCGGACAGTTGCCCTGTCAGCAAAAAAACGCTTCACGATACGGTCTTCAAGTGAATGAAAACTGATCACCGCCATTCTCCCGTGTAATGACAGACGCCCCCAGGCTTTCGCCAGCCCTACCTCCAGATCCTCAAGTTCCTTGTTGACATGAATCCGTACAGCCTGAAAGGTCCGCGTTGCTGGATCCTTACCTTTCTCGCGCGTTTTAACTGCCTTTGCCACGATGTCGGCAAGTTGCTTCGTCCCAGTGATGGGCGTTGCCGACCGGCCATCAACAATCGCCTTTGCAACCTGAACAGCAAACCGTTCTTCCCCATACTCACGTATTACCTCCGCAATTTTTTCTTCACTCTCTGATGCCAGCCACTGTGCAGCTGAAACACCCCGTGTCGGATCCATGCGCATATCAAGCGGACCATCCAGACGAAAACTGAAGCCGCGATCCGCCGCTTCCACCTGTGGAGATGAAATACCCAGATCCAGCAATATCCCGTCAATTTTTTCAATACCACGCGCGTCAAGCACCACATCCAGATCGGCAAAACTTTCATGCACAATCTCAAAACGCGGATCCCCGATACGTTTTGCCACGGCAATCGCCTGGGGGTCCTTGTCAAAGGCAATCAGACGACCACCCTCACCAAGCCTCTCCAGAATCAGGCGGCTGTGGCCAC
>JAAZED010000426.1 GCA_012512465.1 Oxalobacter sp.
GCCATTGCCAGGGGTGAACATCTCAAGGCCATGCAGAAAAACGGTTTGACGCTTCTGATCGATGGCAAAGAAAAAAATGTCAACATCCCTGCCAGCGATAACCCGGCCGATTTTGGTCCCCAGGATTATGTGATCTGCGCGCTCAAGGCACACCAGTCCCATGAAAATGCCAAAAAATTTGCGCCGCTGCTCGGACCTGATACAGCCATGGTTACCGCGATGAACGGCATTCCCTGGTGGTATTTTTACAAGGAAGGCAGCCAGTTTGAAGGCCGCCATCTGGAATCCGTCGACCCGGGCGGCATGCAGTGGAAACATATCGGTCCACAACGAGCAATTGGCTGTGTTGTCGATCCGGCAACAGAAGTCATTGCTCCGGGGGTGATTGAACACCATGAATTCAACCGTTTCATTATTGGCGAGCCTGATGGCAGTCAATCCGAACGGATAACCAGACTGGCTGATATTTTCAAAAAGGCCGGATTTGATGCCCCCATCCGGGATGCCATTCGCTGGAATGTCTGGTTAAAGCTCTGGGGTAATGTCTGTTTCAATCCGATCAGTGCCCTGACACATACGACGCTTGACCGGATTACCCAGGGGCCCCTTCGCGAACTGTGTATCAAGGCCATGACTGAAACCCGGGCGGTGACTGGCTCACTCGGCATTAATATCCCTGAGGAAATGATGATACGCCGTCTGGATGTTGCCGGAACTGCCGTAGGACACAAAATGTCCATGCTGCAGGATATCGAGCGCCATCGTTCACTCGAAATTGACGCGCTGGTCACAGCAGTGCAGGAACTGGGGCGGCTTACCGGTGTACCCACACCGACAGTGGATGTTCTGCTGATACTGGTGCAGGAGCTGGGACGCAAAGAAGGACTTTATGAGTGAGTGACTGTAAAACCACACTCACAAGGAGACTGTGCTATGGACTATACAACAATCAGACACAACTTTGAAAATCACGGATTTTCCACCCGGTTTTTCCCTACCGCAGAAGAAGCCAGGGATTATCTGGTCAAGACGCTGGAACGTCAGACGATCGGTTTTGGCGGAAGCGTGACATTGCGTGACCTGGGACTGTTTGAAGCCCTGCAGGAAAAAAATGCGGTGGTATGGCACAACAAGGTCAAGGTGGAATCCCATGACATCAGGCGCATGGCAAACACGGCCAGTGTCTATATCACCAGTGTGAATGCCCTGGCGGAAACAGGACAGATCGTCAACATCGACGGCACCGGCAACCGGATTTCCATGACCGCTTTTGGTCCGCGATCCTGCTATTACGTGGTGGGCAAAAACAAGATCATGCCAACGCTGACAGATGCCATGGACCGGGCAAAAAATGTGGCAGCGCCCCAAAATGCCAGGCGGTTGAGAAGGCTGACGCCCTGCGCCAGAAAAGGAGACCGATGCTACAACTGCAACACGCCGGACAGGATCTGCCGCATGACAATGATTATGGACCGGGCGCCTTATGGCATGCAGTCAGAAATCATTTTTATCGATCAGGACCTGGGGCTGTAGTCAGCCATCACATCCATTTAAGGAAAAAGGAATTTCGGGAAGTGAGGAAAAGCAGCCGCTGTTAGTGACAGCATCACTTCCTGAAGAATTATCATGAAAAGCATTATCGATTCTGCAAAGAACTGGACCCTGCCGATGGCGATCGTTATTGGTACCGCCGGCTTTCCTGTTCTGGGTTATTTTTCTTTTCTGCTGCCCTGGTTTATTTTCGGGATGTTGCTCCTGACTTTTTCTCGCATTCCCTTAAGTGAAATACGCTTTACTGCCATGCATTTCTGGCTGCTGGCGCTTCAGCTTGGCGGGAGCATACTGGCTTATCTCCTGATCAGCCCGTTTAATACTCTTCTGGCTGAAGCCGCCATGGTCTGCATCATTGCGCCAACAGGAACGGCTGCAGCCGTTATTACCCGAAAGCTGGGAGGCAGCGCGGCAAGCCTCACCAGTTTTTCGATTCTCTCCAATCTGGGCGTCGCGGTTGCGGTCCCGCTTCTTTTCCCGCTGGTTCATCCGGGCGATGGCGATATCGGATTTTTGGCCGCCTTTTTTACCATCCTGCAGAAAGTATTTCCTCTTGTGATCCTGCCTTTTATCCTTGCCATGTTTCTCCGCCGTTTTACACCGGTGCTGAATGAAAAGCTGAGCAACCTGCAGGAATGGGCGTTTTATATGTGGTCGATCGCCCTGATGATTGTGGTCGCAAAAACCGTCAATTCACTCGTTCATGATCCGGCAGGCGGCATAACCGCCATCTGGCTGGGCCTGATTGCCATGAGCGCTTCCGGTCTTCAATTCTTTATCGGAAAACAGCTGGGCCGGTTTTATAACGAACGCATCACAGCAGGACAGGCATTGGGACAGAAAAACGCCATTTTAGGCGTCTGGATGGCCGATACCTATCTGACACCAATAGTTTCGGTTGCCGTCAGCGCCCAGCTTGTCTCGCAGAATCTCTTCAATGCCTGGCAACTCTGGATGGCAAGAAGAGCAGAAGAAAAGAAAGTACACAACAAAGAAACCCGGCACCTGGTTTCCGGCTGATGTGCCACGTATCCTGAATCCCGAAAAGGAGAATAACCATGCAAACCGATAGCATTGAACAAATCTACTTCAGTCCCTCAGGCACAACCAAGGCGGTTGTCGATGAGTTAAGCAAGGCTTTTTTTGGACAGAAAAACGAATTCAATCTGATGTGGGACCCGCTGGATGAAGAGACGGTTATTCCATCCAATACGCTTGCAATTGTCGCCATGCCGGTTTTCTCCGGACGGATTCCGGATCTCTGCGCGCAAAAACTCGCCCATCTGAAAGGGAAAAATACCCCTGCCATCGCCGTAGTGACGTATGGCAATGAAGAATATGATGATGCCCTGCTCGAACTGAAAAGCATCCTCGAAGGAAACGGGTTTGTCCTTTTGGGCGCAGGAGCGGTTGTGACCCAACACTCGATGTTTCCCATCGTTGGAACAGACCGGCCTGACACGCAGGATAAACGAGCGCTGACAACCTTTGCGAGACAGTGTTCTCAAAAACTCCGGGCATTTCCGGAAAAACCGCTTCCGGCAATTGAAGTCAAGGGCAATTTCCCTTACCGGGAATATGAGATCCCCGCACTTAAGCCAACGGTAAATGACAATTGCACGCTTTGTGGAATTTGTGCTTCGGTATGCCCTGTTGCGGCAATCCCGCCGGATAATCCGAAAACGAAAGATTATGATCTGTGCATCGGCTGTACAGCCTGTATTGCCGTATGCCCGGAGAAAGCGCAGGGGTTCCATATGCCTGAATACACGGAATTCAGCACCAAGTTTGCCGAGATGAACAGCGAACGCAAAGAACCCGAATTTTTTATGTAAGGCATTACCTGACGATAACGCAATCATCACATCTGGATCAGGTATCAAGGACGAAATAACCCCGGAAAGGAGATCAGGACATGGACTACGAGACTATAAGAAAGAACTTTGAAAGTCATGGGTTCTCAACACAGTTTTTTGCAACAAACGAAGAAGCCAAAGCTTATCTGGCTGAGACCGTTCAGAGAACAACTATCGGGTTTGGCAGCAGCATGACATTACAGGAATTGGGGCTGTATGAAGCACTGGAGGAAAAAAACACTATCGCATGGCACATGAAAACCCCTTCAATGTATGTCAGGCGTCTTGCAAGTCATGCCAACGTGTATATCACGAGCGTGAATGCGGTAACTGAAACGGGCGAAATTGTGAATATTGACCGGATCGGAAATCGTGTCGCCATGACGGCCTTTGGCCCGAGAAACTGTTACTACATCGTGGGCAAAAACAAGATCACGAAAAATGTGGCCGAAGCCCTCCATCGAGCCAAGCATGTGGCCGGGCCCAAAAACGCCCAGCGCGTCAAGTCCGAAACACCTTGTGCCGTATTGGGTGACAAATGCTATGACTGCAATGTGCCGGGAAGAATCTGCCGCATGACGATGATTACCGAGCGGGCGCCTTATGGCATGCAATCGGAAGTTATTTTTATTGATCAGGACCTGGGACTGTAACTCGTTCTGACAATACCTAGCAGAAGTTTGCGCTTCGGCTTTCCTGATTGCCGGCAAGCCGAAGCAACACAAAACGGGAAATAAGCGACATCCCGGAATTTTTACTGTTTGTGTAGTCGCATCAGAACAGATCGACAGATCCGGAAACCGGCTCGCGCTTCAGACGGTTTGCATAATCCTGTTCGCGGTTGGCAATCGTATTGTTGTTCAGGCGGCGCAGCTTCTTGACCAGCACCCTGCCTGTTCGGGGAAAAAAGTAGACTTTTCGTGGATAGACATCTTCAAGATCTTCAGCAACGACCCTGATCCGTTCCGTTTTCAGGTAGTCACGCACAAACTGGGCATTGCGCTCTCCCACATTGATGGTACTGAAACTGCTCAGCACATGCCCCCCGCCAAATACCTTTGCTTCGAGGTTTTCCCGGCGGGCACCGGCCTTGAGCAGATCATTAACCAGCACCTCCATCGCATAGGTACCATAGCGCATTGAAGCAGAAAGCAGTCCATCACCATCATTGCCGCCATCAGGAAGCATGAAGTGATTCATCCCCCCCACACCACTGATGCGATCCCGGATACAGGCAGACACGCAGGAACCCAGTACCGTGACAATCACCATGTCCTTCGGGGTGAAGAAGTATTCTCCCGGGAGAATCTTTGCGGCATCAATATCAAATGATCGATCGTAATAAATATTGGTCGCAAACTGATTTTCTGCAGTTGTACTCATGTATCGGTGCTTTTCCTCGTATTCTCTACCGGCCTTACGC
>JAAZED010000427.1 GCA_012512465.1 Oxalobacter sp.
GGATGGCCAGGCCATCCAGGTAATTGAGGTGGATACCGTAAGCTGCCACGGGGTGGATGGTTCGGCTGGCGGAACTGATCATGCCCACCCATACGGTGGAGAAATCCGCATACTGGACGATGTCGGCGCATATCTGCTGGAAAAGCTCGTTTTCGTTCTTGCAGCGGATGATGGACTGGTTACACTCGCTTAATGCGGCATACAGCCTGTTTAAACGATCAATCTCGGCTTCGGCTTCCATGCGCCTGGCGTAAAGATCGCGATAACGCTGCTCGCTTTCGCGCAATTCGTTTTCTGCCACGGTACGGGCCTGGTCGCGCAGGAAATTGTCCAGTGCAAAATTGATGTCGGTTGACATCTCGGCGAGCAGTTCCCGGGAGGATTCGTCAAAGGCATTGGCCCTGTCCGAGTAAACGTTGAGGGTGCCGTAATAAACCCCGTTCTGCCTCAGGGGCAAAACGGCAATGGAGTGGATGTTGAGGTTGACGATTACCGCCTTCCAGCTATCAGGCATTTCATCATTGATGATCTCATCGACATGCTGCAGCCATACCGGCCGGCTTTCACTCATGGCGAGACCGGTCGGCCCCCTGCTGCCCGGCTCATTCGGGTCCAGGCTGAGTTTGAGCATCTGCAACTGCCCCACGAGATCAGGGATATTGCTGTAGGAGCTGATCGGATGCACGGTCTGGTCATCGGCGTTGAGCCAGCCGATCCAGGCAACGGACATGCCTGCATAGTTGACAATGGCATGGCAGATTTTCCGGAACATTTCATCCGGGCTGTGGGAATGGACGATGGCCTGGTTGCAGTGGGAAAGCGCGGCATAAAACTGGTTCAGTCGATGAATCTGCGCTTCGTCTTCCTTGCGCCGGGTGATGTCCTCGACTGTCAGGAGGATATGCTCAACGGAACCACCGGCCTTGCGCACACAGCGCAGATGAATGTCGGCAATGGCAATCTCCCCGTCTTTGCGGACGAGGTTTCGCTGCAAATGAAGCTCTTCCATCTGGCCGGTCAGCAGATCTTCCATGAGCTGCATGTCTTCTGACAGGTCGTTGGAGGTGACGAGTTGTGGCCAGGGTGTTACCTGCAACTCGTCACGGCTGTAGCCCAGTATCTCGCACAGCTTGTCATTGAACTGCAGCCAGGAGGTCAGGTCGTTGGACAGGATACCCATCCCGATGAACGGGAGGGTATAGAAATTGCCCAGTATCTGCTCTTCGCGCAGACGGTGTGTGACTTTCTGGGCCCGCTGCTGCATGCGCCAGATAAGGAAAAGGATGCCACCGGCAACCAGCAGGATCACAACGGCAATGCTGCCGATCCAGAAGGTAAGGTTTCTGAGCGGGGCGAGAACCTGCTGGAGATCCCTGGTGACGACGAAATACCAGTTTGTGCCCGGAACGGGCGCCCAGGCGGCAAGGACATTCACGCCTTTTGAGTTGGTGATGCTCATGACACCTTCTGCCTGCCCGCTCTGCGCAGCGGCGATCACCACGCTGTCCTTTGGCGCTTCGATATAGTGGATGCGCGAATCCCCGAATTCGGACTCATCCAGGTAATACATGGTAATACCCTGGCTCCCCAGCCTTGCCAGCTTGGTGTCGATGGTCAGGTCTGCCGACCAGTGCGTCAGGTAAGTGGAGATATAGTTATCCGGATTGACCTGGAGAAGAACGGTACCCAGCAGGCGATTGGAGTGGGCCTGTGAAAAGATCGGGATAATATAATCCAGCCGCGTATGGCCGTCTGCGTTTGCGGGAATTTTTATTTTCCCGCCACCGCGCCGGTAATCCGGGCGTTTCCGGGGAGCGGCTTGCAGGCGGCTTTTCAGTTCAGCGGTTTCTTCAACCGGCTCCCCCAGCGCCAGCAGTTTTTTGCCGGTTTCATCAAACAGCACGATGGACTGGTACTCCAGGGCCTGAAGCAGGGCTTCAAGCTGGCCTTCCACCAGGTTGAAGGCATTGGCACTGCCGGTATACCGCCATTTTTCCACGTTATTGGTGAAATTGTTCTGTGAAAGCGTCAGTACGCTGGACTGCTGTCTTTCTTCCAGCCAGCCCTGGATATGGGTGACCCGGTGCCGAGCACTGCCCTGAAGCTCGGCGAAGGCATCTTTTTTGAGCAGCGGGGAAAAAACCTCCAGTGCGGCAAAGCAGATGACCGGCACAAATGCCGCCAGGGCAAAAACGGGTAAAAAGAGCTGCAACAGATTCCGGACATTTCCCCTGACGTGCGTAAACTCGTAATTTTCATCATCGGCATTGTCCGCGATGTTTTCGAGGAAGAGATAAATGCTCATGGCCTGGCAGCAGACCAAAAGAACAGCAGATGCGGACAACAGCCGGGTACGGGTCAGGTGGTCGTCAATCAGAAACGCGATGAATACCTGGAAGGTGAGCAGCCAGATATAACCGAAAGCCATGTGCAACAGCATGAAGGCAACCGGTGACGGACGGTAGCGTGAAAGACCGTAGAGTGCCGGGAGCCGCGATGTCAGGTGATAGACATACAGCGCGGTAATAAAGACATACAGCGCCCCGCCGATCATCAGGCCATATACCCGCCTGACATCATTTTCGACCAGAAATGACAGGGTCATGTGCCACACAGCGATCCACAACAGGCCAAACAGCGCAAACAGCAGGGCTATCCTGGCTGAAAGGTGTTTTCTATCGATGGTTTTTTGTGTCTGCATGGTCTGAAAAATCCGGTCGGTGTTCTGTCGGTATTTTTTATTATTTCCGCATTATAGTATTTCTTTCGGAAAATAGTTGCCCAACAGCAAAGTTCTTATTTATTATCAAAATAAAAACTTTTCTTACTTTCCTTTTAAAATTAATTACCTGTA
>JAAZED010000428.1 GCA_012512465.1 Oxalobacter sp.
GGAAACCGGCGCTATCGAATCGTGGAAGCATCGCCTGGAGATACCGTCGGCGTAATGCCGTTTTATTCGGCTGTTGCCGGGGATGGCGCTTGATCCCAGTATTTTATCAGGATGCCGCAGGATTCCAGGGCTGACAGTTCATACTGCACATCGCCCGGCCCGGTAATACCGGCATAATAGACCCACAGGGAAAACCCGTCAGGCGTCGGCTCAAAAACATCCCTGACCGTGGTGTTTTCGCGGAATGCTTTTTTTCCTTTTTATCCCAGATGATGCGGATGATGTGATGATGGTAGGGTGGGCCGCCAGCGCCTCTTTCACTGAGCATCCCGACAGCAGAGACAAGGCGGGGTGAAACATGGGTAATGCGAAAACCGACATCCCGTTCCCACTCATATTCGTCGCAATCCTTTCCATTGTCAGAACAAAACCGCTTGACACCCTCGGTATGCCCCGGATTTTCCGCATTCATGAGCGCATCCAGCCCCGGATAGCCTGTTGAATAACGGATGCGGGTAGTGGCGGCATCACCGGTTATCAGGGTCGTGGTATCTGCCAGGCAAAGCCCCGGCAGTAAAAATGCCAGGCACCATACGCCACAGGCCGCACGTTTGTTGAGATGTTTCATGGCGGATTTGTCCGGTTGGATGTCAGGTATCAGTATAGCCTCAATCCAGAGGCCTTCAGAGGGTGTCAATGACCTGTTTGACTTTTTATAGACGATCGGTCTAATATATGGCTATGCAATACGACACACCCCTGCCGAAACGAAGAGGGCGTCCGCCAAAACAGCCCAAACCGCTTCAAACGCGCGATTTGCTGTTGCGCACCGGTCTTGAGATTGTCACGGAGAAGGGCTTTTCGGCATCCGGGCTGGATGAGATACTGAAACAGGCCGGGGTGCCCAAAGGCTCGTTTTATTATTACTTCAAGAGCAAGGAAGCTTTCGGGCTGGAGCTTATCCGGCAATACGGCGATTTTTTTGCGCACAAGCTGGAAAAGCATTTCAGTCATACGGCCAATACCCCGATGGCACGGCTGCAGGCTTTTGTGGAAGATGCCAGGGAAGGTATGGCAAAATACCGGTTCAGGCGCGGCTGCCTGGTTGGCAAGCTCGGGCAGGAAATCCCGGTTTTGCCCGACAGTTTCCGGGAAGGGCTTACCACCATTTTCGCTGACTGGAAGGCGCGGGTCGCGGCAGTACTGCTGGCCGCGCAGGAAGCCGGGGAAATTTCCCCGCATGTGGACTGTGTCCGGATGGCCGCTTTTTTCTGGACAGGGTGGGAAGGTGCCGTATTGCAGGCGGGGCTGGAACAAAGTGTTGCACCGCTTGATTTATTTACCCAAACCTTTTTTGACGGCTTGAAAAAGGTCTGACTTTTATTGATTTATCGACACCATAAGGAGAAAGCGATGTTTCGAGGCATACTCATAGAAAAAGATGATTCAGGCTACCGTGCTGCTGTGAAAGAAATTTCAGAAGACCAGCTGCCAGAAGGTGATGTAGTAGTCAAAAACATCTTTTCTACCCTGAACTACAAGGATGCCCTCGCCATTACCGGAAAAGGGCCTGTTGTACGTCGCTTTCCGATGGTGCCCGGTATTGACCTGGTTGGTGTGGTGGAAAGCTCCGAAAACCCGCTGTATAAGCCCGGAGACACCGTTATTTTGAATGGCTGGGGTGTTGGCGAAAACCACTGGGGCGGCCTGGCTGAAAAAACCCGTCTGAAAGGAGAGTGGCTGATTCCGCTTCCGAAAGAATTCACCCCGTTGCAGGCCATGTCGATCGGCACGGCCGGTTATACGGCCATGCTTTGCATCATACGTCTTGAACAACTGGGTATCACACCGGACAAGGGCGAGGTGGTGGTTACAGGCGCATCCGGCGGTGTGGGCAGCATTGCCGTTTCCATTCTTTCCAAACTGGGCTATGAGGTGGTGGCAGTTTCCGGCCGTGACGCTGAAAGAGGCTTTTTCCTTTCCGGGCTTGGCGCCAAGGAAATCCTGCCGCGTTCGGAATTTGACTCCCCGGGCCGTCCGCTTGGACGTGTCA
>JAAZED010000429.1 GCA_012512465.1 Oxalobacter sp.
CAGGAGCAGGGTATTTCCGGCACAGTCGTCTGCCAGTTGATGATTGATCGGTATGGAAATATCGTGCAGGCGAGCATTGTCAAAAGCGCGCACCCTTTGCTTGAGAAAGCCGTTTTGCGTGTGGTTCATCTCATGCCCCAATGGAAGCCGCTTCCCTATACCGGAGACGGCGAGCCAATGGCGGTATCTATTCCCGTGACATTCCGTTTGCAGGGGAGGTAGGGAGTCATTATGCCTGGTCGATACAGAGGTCTTTATTCTCCTGATGACGAAGTGTATGACTCGCCTTACAGCAGGGGGATGGCATTTGATGAGGTTACTTTCGAAAGTGCTGATGGCACCCGTCTGTCGGGCTGGTTTATCTATGCCAAAGGCCTTGCTGATCCACGCCAGGCAAAAGGAACCGTCATTCATATGCACGGCAACGCACAGAATATGACAGCGCACTGGCAACTGGCCCAATGGCTGCCGCTGCGCGGATATCATCTTTTCACCTTTGATTACCGGGGGTTTGGCCAGTCTGATGGCGTGCCGGAGCCCAAAGGGGTGTTTGAGGATGCGGTTGCCGCGCTGGATTATGTTCGCTCCCGTCCGGATATTGATACGGAAAAGCTGTTTGTCTTCGGGCAAAGTATGGGAGGTATGCTGGCGATTGCGGCGGCTTCTGCCAGTCCTGAAGGAGTACGCGCTGTTTTTGCCGAGTCCCCGGTGTATTCTTATTCCCTCTCATTTCGGGACCGGATCCCGGAGCACCGGCCCCAGGCGGATGATACCTATTGTGCGGCAGGGCGGGTTGGCGAGCTTGCTCCTGTTCCTCTATTGCTGTTACACGGCACCAGTGACAATGTGGTGGATTATTCGCATTCCCTTGCGCTGATGGAAGAGGCAAATTCGCCAAAACGGCTTGTCACTATCGAGGGCGGGGGCCATATCGATGCGATGACAAGGCAATACGGCAGCCGTTATCAGGATCTGATGGTGGCATTTTTTGAAGAGGCGGTCTCTGCGCCATAGCGAGGGAAAGAAGAGCGCTTTCAAGCGGTATATCCTGATAGCACAGGCCGCCTAAAAGCGTATAATGCCGTTTTCCGGCAAAACCCGAGGTTATCACATCGTGTCTCGCAATTATTTCTATTCCGGCAGGAGAAGCTGGTTTTATCATCCGCTTTTTTCACCTATCCTGGTTATCTGCCTGGCGGTCCTTCCATTGGCAAACTGGTTCCTGCTGGACAGGGATACTGCGATCCGGATGACTTTTATTGTTGATGATTACATCACGATTGGCTTGTATATCATTGCCCTGCTTGTTGTTTATCTTTATCGCCCGAGGGATAACAACCGGAAGCAGAATTTCAACTTCTGGCTTTTTGAATTTGTCATCCTTGGCGCGCTGTTTCGTGAGCTAGGTATCCAGCACTGGCTGACGCAAACAGACACGACAGCGCTGAAAATCCGGTTTTTTCTTAATCCGGCTAACCCGATCAGTGAAAAGATTGTGGCGGGTCTTTTTCTGCTCCTGTGGGCTGTGATTGCCATTTATCTGCTGAAGCGCTACACCCTTTTCATGATCCGGGAGTTTTTCAGGGGAAATGCGGTGGTCTGGACGATTGCTACGACCTGCGCTGTGACGGTGTTTGCCAA
The DNA here is from genome assembly GCA_012512465.1 of Oxalobacter sp. Lineage (GTDB taxonomy): Bacteria > Pseudomonadota > Gammaproteobacteria > Burkholderiales > Burkholderiaceae_D > Oxalobacter > Oxalobacter vibrioformis. The sequence goes on from JAAZED010000429.1 coordinate 1,642, forward strand.
ATTCATTGACCGCTATCCCGCAAATTACCAGCGTTATACCGGTGAAGCGATGAGTCTTTTCTGGGATACGGGATGCTCTTCTTTTGAAGAGATCTATGAGGCATATATCCAGATTGTTCTCATGATCGCGGCCATCCAGTTTGCCCGAAACAAAATCAGGGTGGACTGATCAGGGCAAAGGGAAATCTGTTACATTGAAATAGGGGGTAAAGTGCCTTTTGTCCCTTGTTTTGAAAATGCTTTTATACCGATAACATAAAACTCTTTTCAGCAGTTTTGCAGGAGTATTTATGGCTATCGGTCTTCTCGCCTCGGTTGGCATCAGTCTTGTGTCTTCCATTTTTCAGGGAGCGACGTCAGGTGTGTCGTCAAAAGGCGCTGACGTTCAACAAGCCGAGACAAAATCCGAACCATCGTTCAAAGTGAAGTTGAGCGAGGCCATGGACGCAATGAAAAAGAATGCTGGCGTATCCGGCACCACTGCGACAAAAACGCCGGTGGATCAGCTGCTTTCCAAATCGTCCGATTCTGTGAAAAAAGCCTGGGAAAAGACCCGGGAAGAGCTGGGGCTGGATGGGGAAAACAAGAGCTACTATGTCAATCAACTGGCAATGATGTCTCTCATGGCAGAAGCTCGCTTGAGCGGGGGGATTGATTCCCAGGGCAATATGGCGCTGAACCAGGCAGACTTTTTCGGTTCCAGCACGTCTTCTGCGATTGATGCTGTGGATGCCGTGATTAACCGGCTGAACAACCCGGTTCCGGGATATGAGAGTCCCCGGGACA
>JAAZED010000040.1 GCA_012512465.1 Oxalobacter sp.
AGTCTGGACAAGGCTCGCCTGAAAACCCTTATTGGGGCGCACTTAAGCCAGCAGAATAATTGTCCCGGGCTTGTGCGGGACCGGCTTGAAACGGCGGTTAGCCATAGTGGGGTGGAAATCCGGGTTGCCTGTCAGGATGATGGGTTCAACTGGCTGGAGATTGTCTGAATTGCCTCGTGTGCTTTATGAACGGTTTCTGATGTAAAAAAGCCGACCCGAAGGTCGGCTTTTTCCGTACTACGTGTATTGCTATATTACTTCTTGGCAGCGTCTTTAGCGTCAGCAGCGGCTTCTTTCGCGTCAGCCTTTACTTCTTTAGCGGCATCTTTCGCGTCTTTAGCGGCGTCTTTTGCATCTTTAGCTGCATCTTTGGCTTCTGCTGCGGCGTCTTTTGCGTCAGCTTTTACATCTTTAGCGGCGTCAGCGGCTTTAGCGGCATCGCCTTTAGCAGCGTCAGCAGCTTTGGCAGCATCAGTACCAGCGGCCTTAGCAGCTTCAGCTTCAGCTTTCTTGGCGGCGTCGCCTGCGGCTTTTTCAGCAGCCAGCTTGGAATCGATGTCAGCAGCTTCTTTCTTCAGTGCTGCAGCTTCTTCCATTTTGCCTTCTTTTTCAAGTTTGATGGCTTCCTGGCGTTTCTTGTCTTGGATTGGCGGCTCACCAAATTTACAAGCTGTTAACGCGACAGCCAGAATACCGACGATCAAAAGCGATTTTTTCATTTTTTTTCCTTCAAAAAATATAACAATAAGTATTACCGGTAATAAGTACTTCTATTTAGAGTGTTTTTTTGAAAGCCCTGCATCCGGAATGCAGGATGCGCTTCGAAAATACTCCAATAGCCGTGATTATAGCTATTTTTTGGTGCTTGCAACAGATGAGTTGTGCCTGTTTTGCAATTATTTTGATTGCTCGGCACTTCACTCATCAATATATCAAATCAAATACGTTGATGAATTTCTGTCACGTAAAGAAAGTTTATATCAAGACAAGGTGATTTTTAACATTCCCCTATCAAAAAAGGGGAATTTAAGGTGAAGTAGCTCCAAAATGCTGACAAAAAAGAGACAGTTCGCCGGAAAATCATCCGTTTTGGGCGAATATCAAGGCACCGCCCTGTTTTTATGAGAAGGTACCGGATAAGGAAAAAGGTATAATCCTGATTTGGCAAACCCGCCTGATTGCACTGGAGATAGGATGAAAATTACCAAGAACACAGTTGTCACCGTTCATTACCAACTGTCGGATGCACAGAATAATCTGCTTGAGGATGGGCCGGAGCCAATTATCTATCTTCATGGCGGGTATGAAAATACTTTGCCGGCCATTGAAAAGGTACTTGAGGGACAAGAAGCCGGCTACTCCACCGTGATCCAGGTAGAGCCGGAAGATGCATTTGGCGATTATGATCCCTCCCTGGTCAGGGTTGAGGCGAGTGACAAATTTCCTTCCCCACTGGAAGTGGGCATGCAGTTTGAAGGAATTCCGGAAGACGGGGATGAAGATGATGATATGGTTATTTTCGCGGTAACGGATATTGCCGAAGGAAAGGTTGTTCTCGATGGCAATCACCCGCTTGCCGGCCTGGCATTGCGTTTTGCGCTGAACGTGCTTGATGTGCGCCCCGCAACGCCCGAAGAAATTGAGCACCGCCATGCGCATGGACCTGGTGTGCATGATGATGACGACGATGACGATGAAGGACAAGACGACGATCAGTATCGCAGCATCATTATCCATTGATCTCTCAGGAAAAAATGCCTTTTTTGATTGACCGTTTTTAATACCCCACGCTAAAATAGCCGATTGGCAAAGTTCGAGGATGGTATGCGTCGCAAACTGTTTGTCGGTAACTGGAAAATGCATGGGAGCCTTGTCGCAAACGGCAGTTTGCTGCGGGACCTCAAAGCTGCGGCATGGGAAGCCCAGGGTGACCTGGCGGTGTGTGTCCCGGCCTGTTACCTTGCCCAGTGCAGTGAGATCCTGATCCGCTCAGGAATTGCGCTGGGGGCACAGGATGTTTCCTCCCACACGACAGGTGCCTACACCGGGGAGGTTTCCGCCCGGATGCTGCAGGATTTCGGTTGCAAGTATGTTATTGTCGGCCATTCCGAAAGACGCGAGTATCACGGAGAAACTGATGAGGAAATCGCGCATAAGGCACAAAGGGCCATGGCGGCCGGACTGACCCCCATCGTCTGTGTTGGTGAGACACTGGCAGAAAGGGAGGCCGGGCGTACGCGGGAAGTCATCAACATGCAGATGGATGCTTTTCTTTCCGTGCTGGAGCCTGAAGAAACCAACGACCTGATCGTGGCTTATGAGCCGATATGGGCAATCGGCACCGGTATGACCGCAACGCCGGAAATGGCGCAGGAAGTCCATGCCATGCTAAGGGAAAAGCTGGTGGAAAAGAGCGCGGAAGCCGGAGAACTTGTCCGTATTCTATATGGCGGCAGTATGCGGCCAAAGAATGCACGGGAATTGCTGCAAATGCCCGATATTGACGGTGGCCTGATAGGCGGCGCATCTTTAATTGCCGCCGATTTTCTGGCAATTGCAAAATCTGTATTATAATTGCCCCCCTGGGCATATCTGGAATTAAACGGGAAAGAAGAAAACGGTTATGTTGTTCAAAATAGTTATCGTCGTACAGGTCCTTTCAGCACTGGCCATTATCGGGCTTGTTCTGCTGCAGCATGGCAAAGGTGCGGATATGGGCGCTGCTTTTGGCGCAGGTGCATCAGGCAGTCTTTTCGGGGCAACCGGCTCTTCCAATTTTCTCTCCCGCTCAACCGCAGTTGTCGCCGCGATCTTTTTTGTGGCAACGCTGGTTATGGCCTACATCGGGCACCGTCCGGCTCCCAGAGCGACAGTTGCCGATCAGTTGGAAACCATGACGGTTGTGACACCGGCGCAAAAAGAGAAAGCAGAAAAAACGGCTGGTGCCGGTATGGCGGCTGTTCCTGGTGTGCCGGCAGAACAGCCTGCGGAACAGAAAGAGACCAAATAAATCTTTCTTGACGCAATTCGCTTGAAGAAATATCCGGATACTGAGATAATTTACGTCTTTGCCGACGTGGTGGAATTGGTAGACACGCTATCTTGAGGGGGTAGTAACGAGAGTTGTGCGAGTTCGAGTCTCGCCGTCGGCACCAACAAGACATCCGAAGATGTCCGATAAAATTCAAAAAACCGCTAAAACACGATGCTTTAGCG
>JAAZED010000041.1 GCA_012512465.1 Oxalobacter sp.
CCCCATCTCCGGCAGGGAGACTGTCACGTCGATTGCCATGACATCCGCTGCTGTCCGGCATTTTTCCAGCCGGTCTTCCAGCGCCTGGCGCTGCCCGATGACACACCCTGCCAGCAGGGAAAAGATTTCATGCTTGGCCATCACCTTTTCTGCCAGCTCATCAAGCGTTATCCCCCGCATCTGTGCAAGCACAGAAAGCAGCGGCGGGATCGTGGCGGGATCAGCAAGGTAAGCCTGCGCCTCGACTGTCTGCTGGGAAAAAGTCTGGACTTCGGATGCGGGATAGTCATAGACTGCCGCATTCAGTATCCCGTCACAGGCGGCATTGATCTCTGCGAGTTTCGCTGCCTTTGCGCGATCCAGCGCGGAGCCGTCTTCCCTCCATGTGCCGTCTTCACTGGCGATATGGTGTTCATCCGGCCGCCGCCCTGTCATCTCGATAAAACCATCAGGACAAACCGGATGGCTGCGCTGGTCAATATGTTCGACATTGCTGCCGATAATGCTGTAAATTTTCACTGGATTTTTCCTCCACGGGTAACGATGACACGGCAAGGCGCAACAGTTACTGCGTCACCTCTTCCAAAGGGACTGCCAATATTTGAGCTGCTTGACGTCAGATAAGTGCCTCCCGTCTGAATGACCACCTGTTCATTGCGCTCACCAAACTGCCAGGCATCAACACCGTATCCGCCGCCTGCATACATAAAGCCGGCGGCTCCCCACTGACCATCAAGAAAAAGCTGGGCTTCGCACTGCACGTAATAGCCCGGATAAGGGTTATCCATGACAATACGCTGATTAATGGATACACTGCCCGCCTCTTCTGCGGTGCCGCCATTGGGATAAATGATGGTGGATACAGACAGGCGTGAATTGAGGTCGCTGTACTGGTTCAACAATCCGGTCACATCAACGAGACCCCTGCTGACTACCGCACTGGCCACCTTGATGCACCACATGACGGGGAAGTTTTCCGGACGGGTTTCGGCTTCTCCCTCGTATTTCACATAAGGCGCCTTCAGTTTGGGTATATCCGTTACCTCAACCAGGTCACCGGCTGCCGTACCGGTATACGCCACCAGCCCGTTTGCCGCCGTATTGTTGAGCGCTCCCAGCGATGTGGCTGTTGATGTACCGGTAAAAGCAATTCCTGATACCGTGCTGGTATGGGAAGCAATCGCTCCCTCCTGGTGCTGATAGGGATTTATCACACCGGTTTCATCCCGTCCCCGCATGAAACGCTTTCCTGCTGCGCCAATACAGATCCAGGCACCTTCCGGATTGCGTCCGGTTCCGTCCGGGTTGTCACAGCGGAAAGCAAAATGCGCCGTATCATTGTATTCATCACCGCAGTAGTAGAGCGGCACAAACTGCGGCAGGGTCTCAACCCGGTGAAAGGAGGGCAACTCCCTGCTGATCTCCAGCCATCCGGGCGGCGCCTGGTTAGTCCAGAAACCCGCCACCATACCCAGCGGCACCGCATTCTCATTGGCAGCCTCAACCAGCTTCCCGATATCGAGCATGGCCGGATTGTATATTGCCTCATAAAGCTTGATCAGATACAGCACCGGAAAATTCATGGGCCGCGTCTCATCAGCCGTACGCGGCTCGCCGTGCTCTCCGTCAGAAATCGGATCGCGGATTGGCGGATAATTGAATTTGCCGGGCATCTTGCTGTCCATATAGGCACGGGCGGTGGATTCCTGGGAAACAATCCCGATCGCCATACCGGATTCATGCCGGTGTCCCTGGAAAGCATCTTGCTGGTACTGGTAAGGATGAGACTCGCCGGCAGCCGCCCGTCCACGGGTAAAATAACGCGCTGCCATCGGCAGGACAATATACTGCCCCGCCACATTCCGTCCCCATCCGTTCGCGCTGTTGCAGCGATAGAAGAAATCCGCATCCTCATTGTTTTCTTCACCGCACCCTACTGCATTGGCAAATGCGGGATAGGTATCAACCTGCACCACCTGCACCGTATCGGTCTTAATATTCATGTACCCCGGCGGAATACTGTCCGGCCTGCCGCCCCATTCGATGATGCTGCCGACCGGCACGCCAGTACCGTTGGAAACACCTTCCACAACGGCTTCAAGCCCTTCTACCCTGGCTTTCAGCGCAATCACGTCCACCCCGTTTTCATAAACCGCGCTGCAGCGTGCCCGGATGATCCACTTCACAGGGAAGTTCATTGGGCGGGTTTCGTCACCCGCGTTCCCGTTTGCGACAAGACCTGTATCTGTCCCCTCAGCATACGCATATCCTCCGGCTGCAAAATTGACGGTGCCGGAATTGGCAGTATCGAGTTCCCGGCTCACCGCCAGCGGCTGCGGCACTCTCCGGTGGGTATGGTTCTGCAGGGTATCGCCCTGGTACTGGTAAGGATGTCCCGTGCCCGTTTCATCGCGGCCGCGCACAAAATAGCGTGACCCTTCGGGCATCTTCATGTAATCACCGGTGGACGAGCGCATCGTCCCGGCATCGTCCACTGTGCGATAGAAGAAATCCGCGTCGGCATTGTATGGTTCTCCGCACCAGACGGTATCAAAAAGCGCGGGATAATCCTCCCGGCTGATCATCTTCCCGTCCAGCGAAAGAAAATCCTTCGGCGTATTGGTCCCCATCCACATGGTCACCGCGCCGACAGGCAAGCCTTCCGCCTGCGTGCCACGGATACTTGTCGGATTCAGCAGCACGATCTTCTCAAGCCGGGCATTGTACTGAAACAGGTGGTCCCCCGCCATGTCACCGGCATCAAGCGGCACATCCATCCCTTTGACGACCGTACAGGAAACCGGGGCATCCGCATCATCAACAAAGTGGATAACAGGAGCGGCGGTTATATTTTCGCCCGGAACCCGGATAAAAAACGCCTGCATGTCCTCCAGCGGCAACAGGCCGTTTATCCTGACCTGCATGGCGTCAGGACTTCCCTCTGCCTCACATTGCTGCAGGCTGGCTCTTTCCAGTGCCTGTGCCGCTTCCTGTGCCTGCTGGACGGTTCTCACCGCCTCTTCGGCCTTTTCTGCTGCAAGCCGGGCCGCCGTATCGGTCTGGATGATTTTTTCATCAATCCCTTCTATTGCACTCTCCGCTTTCAAAGCGGCGGCAGATGCCCGGTCCAGCTCATCCTGGACACCTGCCAGGACATCGGCAGAAAGATAACGGATCAGCTCGCTATCAAGAGAATCATGGGTAACCGTATCCTTTCGCAAGCGCCCGTCATCCGCCTGCAAAAGCGCCAGGTTGTGACGGATGTCATTGATGGAATTGGATGCACGGTCAAACTCGGCATTCAAGGCATTGTGGTCGGTATTGCTGCCCGCATTGCGGGCAAAGTCGGTATCCCGGTTATAGGCTGGTGGCTGTGCCATGGCAACTCCTTTCCTTAAGGTTGTCCATGGCAAAAAGCCATTGTTTTCGCCGGTGCCATGCCTGACCCGGCAGCCTTGCGGCATAAATGAAAAGAATCGGCCCGGCGCCCGGATAACAGATATCCGGCAGCCTGCCGCTGGGTTGTCAATCGTCGCATTTGTCGCTCCCTGTATGAAAGAGTGTTTTTCTTTCACATCGTGCAGGACGCAATCCCTGCTTTTTCTGCATAGCCCTTTTCCGGCGCGACATCGGATACCTGCGGCTTGCCAGGTGTTATGCAGTGCGCTACCAGGACGCGACCCCCGGCGGTTCGGCGACAAATTCGATGTGCTGTCTGGAATCAGGCCTCATTAAATTGCCTGCTGCAAAGCCGCTGTGTCCCAAATGGCGGTGTTGCATCGAAAAACAGGAACCTGACGGTGGTCTGCACCACCTGCGTCCCCATTTCCCGTTGCGCCTGACCCTTTGAGCCAAAACGGCTTTTCGCAAACAGGAAATTAATGAAGCCTGACCCTTGCGCCTTTTCGACGCAGGGTTATTTTAGCCCGGCTGTCAATAGCTGGCGGCTGTCTGACACAATCTTTGTCATATCACGCGGAAAGGCGCATGAACGCTTACTTCCCATCAGGCAGGCATGTAACAGAATAAAAGAGAAAAAGAAAACTGCCTGTTTTTCAGGCAGAAAAACGGTCAACGTTTCTGCTTGCGCACCGCACGGGTTTTCTCGTACCAGGATTGGGCGAGCGTCATATTTTTGGTCTCCCCCAGATCACCCGTTGTATAGGCATGGGCAAGACGCTCCATTGCCCGGTCCTGGCCCGCATCTGCTGCCTTTTTGTACCAGGCGAAAGCCTCCCGGGGATTTTTGGTGACACCATGCCCGTTTTCAAGCATCTGTGCCAGGATGTACATGGCTTCAGCATAGCCCTGCTGCGCCGATTTCCTCACCCACTCCGCCGCACGCGGCACATCCTGCTGCACTCCCCATCCCCTGGCATACATCAGGCCAAGATGGTACTGTTCCGCCGGGTAATCCTGCCTGGCGGCATTAATGTAGTTATAAACCGCCATGGCGTAGTCACGGCGCATACCGCGTGAGTTTTCATACATCCTGCCCAGATTATTCTGCGCAGGGGCATAGCCCTGGTCTGCCGCTTTCTGGTACCAGACGATAGCATGACCCAGATCCTGCTTCACCCCCCGGCTCTGGTCATACATGTCGCCCAGGCTGTTTTGCGCCTCGGCATTGCCCTGGTCTGCCGCCTTGCGAAACCACATGGCCGCTTCTGTCTCATTACGCTTTGCCCCCTTGCCTTCTGCCAGGAAAACACCATACCCGTACTGCAGGGCCGGATCGCCTTTTTCCGCACCTTCCTTGAATATCATATAGGCTTTCCCGTACTCTCCCTGGCGGTACAGGCGCCATGCCTCATCCGCGGTACCGGCATAAACAAGCGGCAGCGCAAAAGCAAAAAGGGCAACAAGAAAGATTCCCTGCACAAAAAAACGGTCAGGTAAAAAGCGGATGACTGTTTTCACAGCAGGGGCTCAAAGACGCGGTTAATGATGCACTCAAACAGGTTATAGACGGATTTTGCCCGTAACAGGTTCCATCTGGCAGCAATAAAACAAACCGTCTTGTCAGTACCGCCCGGCACAGACAAGACTGCCATGGTAATCAGATACTCATGTCTTCTTCGCTGAGAATCTGCCCTCTTCTCATGATGCGGTCCAGGCTTTCCCTTGCCTCATCCATTCCCTGGTCTGCCGCTTTTTTGAACCATTGCGCAGCCGTATGGTAATTCTGCTTGACGCCGTCACCACGCAGGTACATGCCGCCAAGATTAAACTGCGCCTGCGGCAGATTATGCTCTACCGCCTTGCGGTACCACGCCAGCGCCTTTTCAAAGTCCTGCTTCACACCCAGTCCACGCGCATACATAAAACCCAGATTGTTCTGGGATTCAGCATACCCCTGTTTTGCTGCCAGCTTAAACCATTCAACCGCCTTCTTGTAGTCACGGGCAACCCCGTCGCCGCGCGTGTATATCAGGCCCAGCGAATCCTGGGCCTCGGCCAGGTTCTGGTCAGCCGCCTTCCTGTACCATTTCAGCGCTTCCTTGTCGTTGCGCTGGACACCTTCACCCTTGTAATAAAGCTCTGCCAGCAAAAGCTGAGCCTCCGGAAATCCCTGTTCGGCAGCCTTCCTGTACCATTTTGCCGCTTTTTCCGGATTTTTCTCCGTGCCTCTTCCCGTGGCATACATCAGGCCAATACTGGCCTGGGCTTCCGGCAGATGCTTGTCTGCCGCTTTGGAAAACCACAACAGCGCCTGCTCATCATCTTCCGGCACCCCCATGCCTTCAAGATAAAGCTGCCCGAGCTCATACTGTGCCTCTGCATAGTTCTGGTCAGCCGCCTTTTTATACCAGGCATAGGCTTGCGCCAGGTCCTGCTTGATACCCAGCCCGTCCTTACAGGCATTGCCCAGCTCATACTGCGCCATTGCCAGCCCCTGGTTCGCTGCCTGCCTGTACAGGTTTACTGCCTGGGCCAGATTCTTCTCGACAGCCCGGCCTTCCGAATAAAACACGCCCAGATTGGCCAGCGCCTCGGGCAATCCCTGGTCCGCCGCCTTTTTAAACCACATCAGCGCTTTGGCATCATTCTGCGGCACACCCCTGCCTTCGGAATACAGAAAACCCAGGTTATCCTGCGCCTTGGCGTGTCCCTTTGCTGCAGCCTTGCCATACCATTCAGCCGCCCTGACATAGTTCTGTGCAACGCCTTCCCCTTCTTCCAGCATCCCCGCCAGATCGAACTGTGACTGGGGATCACCCTGCTTGGCCGCCTTCTGGTACCAGTAAGCCGCTTTCACATGGTCTGCAGCCATCCCGTCGCCGTTGTAATACATGGTCGCCAGCGCAGCCTGTGCGCGCATGTCACCACTTTCCGCGGCCCGGGAAAAAAGGGCAAATGCCTGGGAATATTCCTTTTTCTGGTAGTGGACAGCCCCGTCAGCATAATCTTCGGCCAGCGCCACATCCGGTACCAGCGCCAGACAGGCAACAAACACTACCGGCAGCCATACCGGCGCTTTTCGGGTGTGATAAAAAACTGATGCGGATTGTGTCATGTCTTCGTGATTAACCGATACGCGTGCTGTTCATCCTGTGCCGTATGACAAAAGAGGGACAGTACCATACGCTGCCCCTCTCCAAAACCAGCCGGGTCAGAGAATATGTTCCTTATACGCCCCTGACAAAATAAACATTCTGGTTGCTGACATACAGATTCCCGAGATTGTTCTTTGCCTCCGCAAATCCCTGGGCAGCCGCCTTTTTAAACCAGTCTGCCGCCTGCACATAATTCTGTACGACACCTCTTCCTTCGTAGTACAGGACACCCAGGTTATTCTGTGCTTCTGCCAGCCCCTGTTCCGCAGCCTGGCTGTACCAGCCTGCTGCCATCGCCATATCCTTTGGCAAGCCAATCCCGGCTTCGTACAGCCTGCCCAGATTGTACTGGGCGGAAGCCACACCCTGCTCGGCGGCTTTCCGGTACCACTCGATAGCCTGCGCCGTAAACTGGCCACCACCCATGCCCCTTTCATACAGGACACCCAGATTATTCTGGGCAGCTGCCAATCCCTGCCCTGCGGCACGGTGATACCAGATAAAAGCCCGCGCATGATCCTGCTTGACCCCCTGCCCGGTGTAATACATGTTTGCCAGGTTATTCTGGGATTCGGCATACCCCTGGGTCGCCGCCGTGTAATACCAGAAAACCGCCTGCACTTCCTGCTGCGGCACACCGACACCACGCTCATACATGAGTCCCAGGCTGTTTTGCGCTTCCACCATCTTCTGGGCGGCCGCCTTCTTGTACCAGACGTGCGCCTCGATATAATCCTGCTCTACTCCGCATCCCTTGTAGTACATGCTGGCCAGGTTGTACTGGGCATCTGCCAGCCCCTGATTGGCCGCGAGGCTGTACCAGTAGGCTGCCTGGATATCATCATGCCGCACCCCGAGACCACGGGCAAACATGAATCCGAGATTATTCTGCGCGCCTGGCAGCCCCTGCTCGGCCGCACTGCGAAACCAGGCGGCGGCAACCGTATCATTTTGCGGCATCCCGGCACCGGCGGCATACAGCCGACCCAGATTGTACTGCGCCTGTGCATTGCCCTCTCTGGCTGCCTTGCGGTAGTGAATCGCCGCCTTGACATAGTCCTGCGGCAACCCGATACCTCTTTCAAAAAGCACGCCCAGATTGTTCATTGCCTCGGCAGACCCTTGTTCTGCCGCCCGACCAAACCACAACGCTGCCTGGGAAAAATCCTGTACCACACCCTTGCCGCCAAAATACATCACCCCCAGCGCATTCTGGGATTCTGCATGCCCCTGCTCGGCCGCGCTGTAAAACCAGATGAACGCCTGCGCATCATCCCTGGCGACACTTTTGCCTTTCTCATACATCTCGCCCATCTTGTTCTGGGCAAGGCCGTATCCGTGTTCGGCTGCCATGCGGTACCACTCGACAGCCACACCATAATCCCTCTGGACACCAATACCCTGCTCGTAGATCATGCCGAGATGATACTGGGCCTGTACATATCCCTGCTCTGCCGCCTTGTTAAACCATGAGCGTGCCAGAGCATCATTCTGTGGAACACCCCGGCCTTTTTCATACAGGGCGCCCAGGTTGTTCTGCGACTCGGCCAGCCCCTGCTCTGCCGCAAGGCGATACCATTCGGCTGCCAACTGGTAGTTTCGGGTTACTCCCAGCCCGTCCTGGTACATGACAGCCAGGTTGTTCTGCGCTTCGGCATGGCCGCGAACCCCTGCCATCCGGTACCATTCAGCGGCTTTTGCCAGATCCTTTACCACCCCGGTCCCGTTAAAAGACATCCTGCCCATGTTGAACTGGGCTTCAGGCAAGCCCTGCTCTGCCGCTTTTCTGTACCATTCCACAGCCGACGTATAGCTCTGCTTCACACCAAGGCCGCGCTCATACATGATGCCGAGATTATTCTGTGCACTCCTGTGGCCTTTTACCGCATACTTCTGGAAAAGCGGAAAAGCGCTGTCGTACTGCTTGCGGTAATAGTTGTCTATGGCATCCTGAAGCGGATCGACATCCGTGCAATTGACGCACAGATCTTTGGAAGAAGCAGCAATAGAACTGCCGGCCTGCATCAGCATGGCAAAAAGCAGTATCTGTATCAGGGGCCAAATCCTGAAAGGGGCATCCTTTCCTGCTCTCATGATCTATTCTTCTCGTTAAAAATGAAAAGGCGGACAACCATTCTAACTGATAATTCCGGCATAACAAGTCAAAATAATTGGACATCAGAAACTTTTTTCCCAAAAAGTGAAAAAAAGAGACGCTCACCTGTTTTTCCGGGAAAAAAGCGGGTATCTTCATACCCGCTTTGCAGGCTCTGTCCTCATTAACTTGCTGTCCGCGAAAAGCTGATTTTTCTTGTCTGCCAAGGCGACGGGACAACATTGGGTGAAGGCGTATTGGACATACGGCGAGTTCAATTTTGGCCTGGCAACGAAGGCAGGCGGGAAAAGGCAGCTTTACAGCAGGCAATTAGGGCGTATTAACATTGGACCGCTGCAAATCAGTTGATGCCCAGGAGCTCAATCTCGAAAATCAGCGTGCTGTCCGGCGGGATACGACTGCCCGCGCCACGGGAACCATAAGCCGTATCAGAAGGAC
>JAAZED010000430.1 GCA_012512465.1 Oxalobacter sp.
CTACACGACCGTCCTGCGTATTCCCATTTTCCTGGCCTTCCCCGCCTATCTCATGGGTCATGTTGCGCTGGGCGGGCTCATGCAGCTTGGCTCCGCCTTCACGCGACTGGTGACGACACTCTCCTGGTTCATCTTTTCGTACAAGGATATGGCCGAACTGGCCGCAACGACCAATCGTCTGGCCGGTTTCATGGAAAAGGCCGATGCGGTCGGCAATACCCCCTCACCTGTCACGCGCAGCACGTCACCCGACAACAGCCTGCATATCCGTGACCTCGTCGTCAACAACCCGCTCGAACAGCGCCTCATCCATCTTCCCGAACTGACGGTCAGGCCCGGCGAAGCCGTCTGGATAGACGGCCCTTCCGGCATCGGCAAATCAACGTTCCTGAAAGCGCTTGCCGGTATCTGGCCGCACTGTTCAGGCCAGGTTGCCCTGCCTGCCGGAAAAACGCTCTTTTTGCCCCAGAAAGCCTACCTTCCGCTTGGCAGTCTTGCCGAATGCCTTACGTATCCGGAAAAACCGGATGACATGGAGCATGTCCGCGCCTTGCTTTACCATGTCGGCCTCACCTGCCCGCGACATGAAAAACAACTCGACAAAGGGGAGCTTTCGAGCGATTACCGGCTTTCCGGCGGTGAACAGCAGCGTCTGATGGTTGCACGCATCCTGGCCGCACGGCCTGACTGGGTCTTTTTGGACGAAGCCACCAGTTCACTCGATGCGGCCGCCGAAAAGCAGCTCTATCAACTGCTGAGGACGTCACTCCCGTATACCGGCTTTGTCGTCATTGCGCACCGCGAACCGCAAGGCCTGGGCAGTTTCCGGCGCGTGAGCCTCTGGAATGAGCCGACACAAACCACCGCAAATGCTCCCCGATATGCTGTCAATGCCATGGAGAATCAACTGGCGTACTGAAAACCGCATGTCATGCGAGACGGGTAGCACAGAATTGACGGTTGTCATTTGCCGAATGCTCCGCTTATCATCTGATATGACTCTCGGGAAAGGAAAAATCATGAAAAAAACGATTGCCGTTATTGCCTGTGCCGCTGCTCTTGCGTCGTGTGGCGGTGGGTCGTCCGATAAAAGTACGGCAAAACAGGGCCTGAATGACAAAGGAGTCAAACTGGCACAGGCTGTTTTTTCTGACGAGGTCAAAAACACTCTTTCCGGAAACCAATCACTGATCAGTTCGGATGATGCAATGAAAGCCGTAAAACTGAACGGCAGGATTACGTCTGCTGCCCTTTCAAAAGCATACGGCGCCAATGAAAAGGCCGCCGACGAAAAATTCAGGGATAAAACTTACATTGTCAGCGGAACGATCCAATCAATAGGAAAAGACACGGCTGATACGCCCTACCTTCAGTTGAATGGTGACAATATATTCAAAATGGTCAATGCCTATTTCGACAGGAAAAGCGCGGGAGATCTGGCCAAGATGTCAAAAAACCAGAATATCAGCCTTGTGTGCGATATTAAAAATTATATTGTCGGACAGGTTGCACTAAAGGATTGTCAAACGCTTTCCAGTTACGCGCCCCCAATGATTGCTGAACTCGCCAAAATGGTTCCGGATGTCATCACCGGAAAAAAATCCATTAATCCGGGCGCCGACAAATCGATTCAATATGCATACGCCCTGAGAAAACACCTGCCTGAAAACAGTGCATGCCATTCAGACCCTGCATCAAAACCATGTCAGGCCGACATGGCAAACATTTCAAAGGAAGAGAAGGAAAAAATAAAGACCGGGCACTGAGCGGCTCCCTTCCCTCCTGATTTGCTTCTGGCAATATTGCAGCAAATGATCCGGTCGGGTTGACGGCAGATGAAATAGCCGGAATTGTAGGTTACAGGGTAAAAAATGGCTGGCATCAACATATCTGGAGGCCGGCACATTTCTACGGCACCGGATTTCAATGCAGCGCTAACCAGAAGGAAAAGCGAAAATGCGCCCCACCGGCTACCAGCCTGAATGAAGCCAATGGAAAATGGGCGGGAAACTCCGGGCAGCAGCACGCGGGTTGATTGTAATTTTTTGCCTCATGGTTCCTTTCCATGTTTCACTGTACTTTTTGGCTGCAGGCTGCAATAAAGCCAAAAATTCCTTTTGATTGGCGAAACAAGCGAAACATCCGCATAAACATGGGGCGATTTTCCTGTTTCATGGCATTTTTAACGATTTTCAGGGTATTCAGAAAACCCTCGTCACGTATCATCCCCATCGGGCTGAGCAGTGACATCGGCCCGGTCAGAGTCCTCACCTTAAAACCCTGAGCGCTCAAAAGCGCCTTCCATTCATGTTCGCTCAACGGTGTTGCCTTGACATTGATTGCCGAGTGCAACTGGCTGAGACTGTTTTGCGTATCTGCACTCCTGATAATCAGATCATGTGTCAGCAGATACCCGCCTGGTCTCAGCACCCGGGCATATTCCTGCAGGGCCTTGCGTTTGCTCTCGTTATCAAGCATGGTCAGCATGGCTTCATTGATCACAATGTCAAAACTGGCATCATCAAATGGAAGTGCCGTGGCGTTTGCCCGCATAAATCGAACATAGTCGCTGACACCCTGTATCCGGGCATTGTGCGTTGCTTTCTGGAGCGAGGCTTCATGCAGGTCAATGCCCGTGATGTGGCATTTGTAGCGTTTCGCCAGTTCAATCGCGGTCGTGCCCATGTTGCAGGCGACTTCAAGTATCCGGGTATTCGCCCCGATGCTGACCTGCCGGATTAACCAGTCCGTTCCCTGTTTTCCTCCAGGGCGCAGGCGCTTTTTGCCCAATCTGGCCAAAAGCATGTGGCCGGCTTCATGTTTTTCATGCATTTTGTTTCCTCGCAATATGGTTAGCTACAGGTTCAGCCCGGTGGCATATACGCAAACGCTTTCTTAAATGAATTATGGTCCGTTCAATCTGCAGCGGCCTGAAGTCGCCTGGCTGGCAAGCGATGCGCAAATTCATGCAGCAGCAGATCATGAGGCGACTGCGTGATTGCAATGTCAAGCGCATTGAAAGTTTCATGCGGCAACAGCACCTGCGGGAACATGGGCAGCGCGGGCTATAGCAATACGCCTGACCGTGCCGCCGGATAAAGAGTGCAGATACGTGCGCGTACCGGTTCTATGCAATCGGCTCACCTTTTGCTACGATGCAAATGAGAATTATTATCAATAATACGCAACCGGCCAGTGAACGCAAATGACATTTGTCAATCCTCAAAAAAATGAAAACGATGCCAGAACCATTCTGAAAAACTGCTCATGGATGCGCAGTTTGCCTCAGAATGCCCTTGATGACCTTCTGGCATCCTCCGCCTCGTA
>JAAZED010000431.1 GCA_012512465.1 Oxalobacter sp.
GATAAAAAGATAGCGAGCCTTGCTGTCGGTATAGACGATCTTGTTGCCGACCCGGACTTCATACAGGCCGGAGAAAGGTGTTTTTTTGATGGAGGTGATGTTTTCTCCCTGTACAACGCGTTCCTGAATGCGCTTCTTGATGAGGCTTTCCTGCGCCGACGCATTTACCGCACAAAAGAGGATGCTGAAAAGGCCGGCTGAAAGCGCCAGGCATTTGATTTTGGTCGTCAAAAAGTTCATTTTCAATCCTGAAAGGTTTGGTTTGCCGCATTATACAGGTGCGTACCCCGATAACTGTGACAGAACCGCTTCTTTTTTTGCTACAATTCATCCTTTCGCTGATGTAGCTCAGTTGGTAGAGCAACTGATTCGTAATCAGTAGGTCCGCAGTTCGATTCTGCGCATCAGCACCATAGATTGTGTGAAAGTCCGTTACCGCCAGCATGCGGATGCTGGCGGTTTTTTTTTGTGAAAAATGCCTCGGCGGGAAGCGAACCCTACAGAAAGTACCCGGGGTATTGTTACAATGGCGTTCTCTCAATAAACCGCAGCCAAATCATCCACTCATGCCTGCATCAGCCAACAACGAAAATCCTTCGCCAGCGCCCGAGCCCGGCCTGCCCCGCCGGATTCTCGGTTTGCGTGAAGCGGTATCGCTGATTGTCGGTATTGTGATCGGGGCAGGGATTTTCAAAACGCCTGCCATTATTGCCGGCATAACAGGTCAGGCCGGGTGGATGTTTGGCGCCTGGTTACTGGGCGGCCTGGTTTCCCTGATTGGTGCACTGTGTTATGCCGAACTTGCCACTGCCTATCCCCATGCCGGCGGAGATTACCATTTCCTGCATCGGGCCTATGGGCGTTCTATTGCCTTTCTGTTCGGCTGGGCACGGGTATCAGTGATTACGACAGGTTCCATTGCGCTGCTTTCTTTTGTTTTTGGCGATTACATGAACCACGTTTTGCCGCTGGATCTGCTTGGCGCCGGTACGGGCTCGCTTGTCTATGCCATATTGGTTATCGTGGTGCTTTCCTGGCTTAACCGTCTTAATGTTCGCATGGGGATGGCAACACAGGCCCTGTTAACAGTCTTGCAGGCCGTCAGCCTGCTTTTGATTGTCGGTACAGCGGTTTTTTTGCTGGAGCCGGGAAATAACCCGGTTTCTGCTGTCGTGCCTCATGACGCCGTTGCCCCTATGACGCCAACCGTTGCCGCTTTTGGCATGGCGATGGTATTTGTGCTGCTGACGTATGGCGGCTGGAATGAAGCGGCCTATATCAGTGCGGAGATTCGGGGAGGGCGCCACAGCATGGTCAAGGCATTGTCACTGTCAATTTTCATCATTACGCTGCTGTATCTTCTGGTGACCTGGGCATACTGGGAAGGTCTGGGTATGAAGGGTATGGCGGAATCCAAAGCCATAGCGGCTGACATGATGCGGCTGGCTTTTGGGCCTGCCGTTGAAAAAGCAATATCCCTGATGGTTGCCATTTCCGTTTTGACATCGATTAACGGCACCATGATTGTGGGTGCCCGGACAAGTTATGCGATGGGGCGTGATTGGCCGGTTCTGAAGCGGCTGGGTGTCTGGGATGCCAGGCGCGATACACCAGGCAATGCGATATGGGTGCAGGGAGTGGCATCTCTTTTTCTCGTTTTGATGGGAGCCTGGATAGGAGGCGGGTTCAAATCAATGGTTGAATTTACCGCACCGGTTTTCTGGCTTTTTTTCCTGTTGACCGGTATTTCACTCTTTGTTCTGCGAAAACGCGAACCGGAAGTCCCTCGTCCATTCAAGGTCCCGTTGTATCCGTTGCTTCCCCTGCTTTTTTGTGCCACCTGCGCCTATATGCTGTACGCCAGCCTTTCCTTTGTTTATGACCAGTCTTTAGGTGGAATCAATGCCGCCTGGATCGGGGTTGCCATATTGGCAATTGGCGTTATGCTCCTTGTGCTGATACACTTTGTCAGCCCGGAGAAAGCGGGAAGTTAGGGAAACGCTGATTAAAAGGTTTTGTGAGCGAATTGCTGCGTTACGCGGTGCTCGCAATCTTCGCCTGTCTTAAGATATGTCTTGGTTGCTGCTCCGTTTGCCTTGCACTTCATCTTCCAAAATCATTTAATCAGCGTTTCCTATCGTTGTATTTTTTGGAAAAGGATTATCTATGAACGGGTTGCGGCGTCCCTGGCTTGCAATGGC
>JAAZED010000432.1 GCA_012512465.1 Oxalobacter sp.
AAAGAGAAACGCTTCCATGGCAGCAGCAACCGTACCGGAGTAGAGAGTATCTTCCCCCATATTGGCGCCATGATTGATCCCGGACACAACCAGGTCCGGCTTCCAGGAAAGGATGCCTGTCAGTGCAATATGCACGCAGTCAGAGGGTGTTCCGGTCGTGTAATTAAAGCCGTTTTCAGCCTGGTATACCGAAATGGGCTTTTCCAGCGTAAGGGAGTTGGAAGCGCCGGAACGATTGCTGTCCGGTGCGCAAACAGCGATTTCGGCGATAGGGGCCAG
Source organism: Oxalobacter sp. (assembly GCA_012512465.1). Classification (GTDB taxonomy): domain Bacteria; phylum Pseudomonadota; class Gammaproteobacteria; order Burkholderiales; family Burkholderiaceae_D; genus Oxalobacter; species Oxalobacter vibrioformis. The sequence continues at coordinate 280 of JAAZED010000432.1, forward strand.
CGCACGGGCCAGCGCATTAATGCCTGGTGCCAGATATCCGTCATCATTACTTATCAGTATGCGCATATCCTGCCCGTTTCCTGTTCTGTCCGGTCTGATACCAGTCTTTGCTGGTATCAAGGACGTTTATTCTGCCATGCCAGGTGGCGTCAGCAGCTTCATGATTTCTTCCAGTTCGGTGCGAACCGCCATCAGGTTTATCCCTGACGTGACCGGCATCATGTCGTCAGCCGCCTCGGCTTCTTTTTTCGCGCCCCTGCCACTGCGTTCATCCAGCCGGTTTCTGGCACCGTTGATCGTAAACCCCTGCTCATACAAAAGCTCACGGATACGTCGGATCAGAAGCACTTCATGATGCTGGTAATAGCGTCGGTTACCCCGCCGTTTGACAGGTTTGAGCTGGGTGAATTCCTGTTCCCAATACCGCAAAACATGCGGCTTTACCCCGCACAGCTCGCTGACTTCCCCGATGGTGAAGTAACGTTTTGCCGGTATTGAAGGCAAAGCACCTGTTTGAACCTTGCTGGCTTGTTCAGTCATGAGTCAAAAATTATTTATTCGAGGCGGAATCAACAATTTCTTTCAGTTTCTGGCTGGCGTGAAATGACACCACGCGACGTGCCGTAATGGGTATTTCAACACCGGTTCTCGGGTTGCGCCCGGGACGCTCCGGCTTGGTGCGCAGGGTGAAATTGCCAAAACCGGACAGCTTCACTTCCTCACCGCGTTCCAGCGATTCGATAATATGACCAAAAAAGGAATTCACCATTTCCTTGGCTTCCCGTTTGTTCAGACCGACACGTTCATACAGCGTTTCGGCAATTTCCGCTTTCGTCACAGTCTTGACCTCTTCCGGGGACGGCTTTTGGGATGTCGATTCGTTCTTATCGGCTGACAAAGGGTTCATATCATTATGCTGACTGGCAGAAATTGAAATATTTACTGGTGGCTTCATTGTTATTTTTACTCAAACAAAACTGACAATCAGGTGCGCAAGCGTGCACCTGATCCTTTTTCCGCTGCGGCAACAAAGGCTTTGATTGCCGCATCCACTGCATCATCCTGCAAGGTTGACTGATTATCCTGCAAGGTGAAACGGAATGCGAGACTCTTCTCATTTTCGCCCAAACCTTTACCGCGATAATCGTCAAATAAAACAACAGACTGCATGATAGCACACTGCGGGTCGTTTTTACGTGTCATTTCAAACACATCCATCAATCGGGAAACCGGTACCGACTGTTCCACCAGAAGCGCAATATCCCGCATCACCGGTGGAAAACGCGATATCTCCGTGTAAACCGGCACTTCGTCCGGCTGCAGGGCATCCAGTGCCACCTCAAAAAACACCGGCGAAAGCGGCAGTTCGTATTTCTGCTGCCACAGCGGATGCAGTTCACCAATCACACCCACCGCTTTTCCTTCACGCAAAATGCGGGCACAGCGTCCCGGATGAAACGCCGGATGCTCCGCTTTTTCAAAACGGAAAGCACGTGGTGAAAAGAGCGCTTCCAGATCGGCCTTCACATCAAAAAAGTCGACATTTCTCGCCGGCTGTCCCCACTGCTCGTTTGCAACAGGCCCATAGGCAATCGCTGCCAGGTGCCGGGGCTGATCATAACCTGCCACCGTTTTTTCACTGTCAACCTGTTCAGGATTCCTCAGAAAAACCGAGGCAATCTCAAACACCCGGACCCGTGTGGCACGGCGATTGAGGTTATAGCGTACATTGGCTATCAGTGAACCCAGGAGCGTGGAACGCATCACGCTCATCTGGCTGGAAATTGGATTCAAAAGCCGGATCGGGTTGTCATTGGCGGCAAAATCCGTCTCCCAGCTCTCTTCGACAAAACTGTAATTGACCACTTCCTGGTAATCCATATCCGCCATCTGCCGCCGGATGTCATGGGATGAACGCCGGCTTTCCGGCATCGTCCACATCACATTGGGTGCCACCGGCGGCAACGCCGGAATGTTTTCATAGCCATACACCCTGGCCACTTCCTCAATCAGGTCTTCTTCAATACTGATATCAAAACGGTAAGAGGGCGGCGTCACGACAAATACCCCCGGTTCCCGGGTAAACGGCAGGCCAAGGCGGGTAAAAATATCTGCAACCTGGTCATCGGTAAACGGCACCCCGATCACCTTTTCGGCACGGGCGGTGCGCATCGTGACAGGAAGGCGCTTGGGCAGATTCGCGATATTGTCATCCACCGGGCCAACCTGTGTCTTGCCGTCAATACCGCATATCTCAAGAATCAGTGCCGTAATACGCTCGACCGTACGGATGGTCCCCTCAAAATCCACCCCTCGTTCAAAGC
>JAAZED010000433.1 GCA_012512465.1 Oxalobacter sp.
AGGCAATACTGAAACGACAAGCTCTACCAATCACCTTTTTTGAGCACGGCAGGTTTCGATATTTTTTGTCTGTTTTTCCTGACCATAAGCCCTCAGTGTCTCAAGGAAGATTGATCCTGCGGATCTGCGGCGCAGCTTTGGCTATGTACCTCAGGACGTCATGCTGTTTTTTGGCACGGTAAAAGAAAACATTGTGCTCGGTGCGCCTTACGTGGATGACTCCATGGTGTTACGAGCGGCCGAAATCGCTGGTGTCACTGAATTTGTCAATCGCCATCCGCAGGGCTTTGACATGCATGTCGGTGAACGGGGAGAAGGCCTGTCCGGCGGCCAGCGCCAGTCTGTTGCCAATGCTCGCGCCCTGCTTCTGGATGCGCCCATACTCGTTTTAGATGAACCCAGCAATTCGCTTGACAACCGTTCAGAGGAAAATTTCAAGACCCGCCTGGCGCAGCACCTCGGGAACCATACGCTTCTCCTGGTGACTCACCGTGCATCGCTTCTGACCATGGTTGACCGGCTGATTGTCATGGATGGCGGCCAGATCATCGCGGATGGTCCTAAAGAACAAGTTATGCAGGCTCTGTCCGGAGGAAAGCTTCATGTCGCAAAAAACTGAAGAAATCGCTGCCGAAGCGAAAGAAAAAGGCAAGCGCTTCATTGAGCGCCTGAAAAACTGGGTATTGCCGCCCATTGACCGCAATGCGCCTCCTGCCAGCGAAGACATCAAATACATGCCGACCAAGCTGGCGGCGTTCTTTCTCAGTCCGCCACGGGCCACCTTCCTCATTATCCGCTACACACTGATCCTGCTGGTGCTGGCCGTCATCTGGGCCAGCTTTTCCAAGGTTGATGAAGTGACCAACGGTGAAGGCAAGGTCATCCCGTCCAGTCACGTGCAGGTAATCCAGAACCTGGAAGGTGGTATTGTGTCCGAGATTCCGGTCAAGATCGGTGAGGTAGTGAGAAAAGACCAGATTGTCCTGAAACTCGATGAAAAACGCTTTGCTTCCTCTGCCGGTGAAACCAAGGCAAAAACAGAAGCGCTCCAGGCCAAGATCGCCCGCCTTACAGCCGAAGCCAATGGCGTGGACCAGATTGAGTTTCCTGATGAACTGGCTGAACAGAATCCCCAGATCGTGGCAGATGAAATCGCACTCTTCAATTCCAGAAAAGAGGAATTTGACGCAACCCAGAATGTGCTGAAAGAACAGGTTGCCCAGCGCAACCAGGAACTGGTTGAAAAACGCTCCAACCTGGGTCACCTGCAAGCCACCTACAACATTTCCAACAAGGAATTGCAGATGTCTCTTCCCCTGCTGAAACAAGGCGTGGTTTCCGAAGTGGAAATCCTCCGCTTAAAGCGTGACGTGACACGCATCCACAGTGAAATGGATGCCACCCGCCTGGCGATCCCCCGCCTGCAGTCGCAAGCTGCCGAAGCAGCGAACAAGCTGGAAGGCGCGCTGGCCAAATTCCGTTCTGACGCCGCCAATGAGCTGGCACACGCCAAGGCCGAATATGCCGGCAGCAGCGCGACCGGCATGGCCGCTGAAGACAGGCTGGCCCGTACCACGGTCCGTTCACCGGTTGACGGTATCGTCAAGACCATCAAGATCAACACCGTTGGCGGTGTTATCCAACCCGGTATGGATGTTATGGAAATCGTGCCGCTGGAAGACAACCTGCTCATTGAAGCGAAGGTACGTCCCAGCGATGTGGGTTTCCTTCGCCCGGGACAGGACGCCACCGTCAAGGTATCCGCTTACGATTACTCCATTTATGGCGGTCTTGACGGCACCGTGGAAAACATTTCCGCTGACTCCATTACGAATGAAAAGGGTGACAGCTTCTATCTGGTCCAGGTCCGCACCAAGAAAAGCCATCTGGGCACAGATGAAAAACCCCTCACGATCATTCCCGGCATGATGGCCAACGTCAGCATCAAGACCGGCAGCAAATCCATCATGAGCTATCTCATGAAACCGATTCTGAAAACCAAGCAGAACGCGCTGACTGAAAGGTAAAGCCGTCTGACCAAAACAAAAAGGCACGGGTTCAACCGTGCCTTTTTCAATTCACCTGACAGCAAATGTCGTCTAGAAAACGATATCGTTATGCTGCACCAGTTGCTCAAGAATGTGCTGGGTGAAACTGCCCGCATCCACGCCAGTGGTATCAGCGCCTGCCATCACAATGGTGGCAAGAGGCACACATTCTGCCGAAGTTTCTTCGGTGCCGATTGTCAGTTTCAGTGTCGTGGTGCCATCACTGTTCTGGGCAACCGTATCAAATTTCAGATAACCGCCACTGGCATTATCACTTTCATAGCCACTGACCAGATCACTGATATTCAGGATATCCGGGGTGCTGCCTTCGCTCATGTCTGATCCCTGCAACAAACGCATAATTGCCGTATTGTAAACCTTTTGGCAAAAAAACAACATTATTCTGTGGTATCACCGGAGCATTCTCCTTCTGC
>JAAZED010000434.1 GCA_012512465.1 Oxalobacter sp.
AGGCAATGTCATCATGGTCAACAACGAGCCCATGGTGGTTCTGAAATCAGAGTTCAGCAAATCGGGCCGCAATGCCTCTGTCTGCAAGATGAAATTGAAAAATCTCCTGACAGGCTCCAACATGGAGGCGGTATATCGCGCCGATGACAAGTTCAATACGGTTATTCTCGAGAGAAAACCTGTTACTTACTCTTATTTTGCAGAGCCGCTGTATGTCTGGATGGACGCGGACTATCTCCAGTATGAAATTGAGGCAGAAAATATGGGAGATGCCCTTAATTATCTTGAGGATGGCATGCAGGTGGATGCAGTGTTTTACGACGGTAAAGCCATTTCCGTGGAGATGCCCAATACCATCGTCAGGGAAGTCACTTATACCGAACCGGCCGTCAAAGGGGATACCTCTTCCGGCAAGGTGACAAAATCAGCCAAGATCTCGTCCGGGTTTACCCTGCAGGTACCGCTTTTTGTTGACATTGGTGACAAGATTGAAATCGATACCCGCACCAATGAATATCGCAGCAGGGCCAACAAGTAAACGCTGGCCCCTGTAACAGCTTATCCGGCGCCAGTGCAAAGCTGGCTGGCCGATGGCGGTAACATGAAAAGGAAATGATATGTCTGTAAGAAGTATGACAGGTTATGCAAGCACCTCGACCGAAACCGCTGCCGGATTGCTGACAATTGAAGTCAAGAGTGTGAATTCGCGCTATCTTGACCTGCAGTTTCGCATGAGCGATGAGCTGCGGGTTTTTGAGCCGCTTTTGCGCGAAGCGGTGATGCAGCAGGTCTCGCGGGGAAAAATCGAGTGCCGCCTGACATTGGCCCGTGAAAAAAAGGCCAGCCTCTCTTATGCGCTCAACAATGCGTTGCTGGGTGAGCTTGCCCAGCTTCAGGAAGAAGCGCAAAAGCTGTTTCCGCAGGCAGCACCTCTTTCTGTCAATGAGCTGCTTCGCTGGCCGGGGGTCATTGAGGAAGCGGATGTTGAACAGGAAACCCTGCAAAAGCAGGTGGTATCCGCCATGTCATCTGCTGTTGATTCGTTTGCATCTGCGCGTGACAGGGAAGGCAGTGCCCTGACCGCAACGCTTCTTGAGAAAGTCGATGGCATGGAAGCCATTGTCCAGAAAGTCACGCCGCTTATTCCGCAGATTCTCCTGCAGTTCCAGGAGAAATCCATGGAGCGCATGCAGGAAGCGCTTGGCCTGGCACCAACCAGTTCAGGGTATTCTGTTGTTTCGGAGCAGGATGCCTACGAGCGTATCCGCCAGGAAGTGCTGATCTATGGCACAAAAATTGACGTTGCTGAAGAACTTTCCAGGATGGCTATCCATCTGGAAGAAACCCGCAATATCCTGAAAAAGGGGGGGCCTGTCGGCAAGCGGCTGGATTTTATGCTTCAGGAATTGAATCGCGAGGCCAATACGCTCGGCTCCAAGGCGACGGTGCGGGAGGTATCCGACGCTTCCATTGATCTGAAGCTGCTTATCGAGCAGATGCGCGAGCAGGTCCAGAATCTGGAATAGAACCAGGGCGTGTCAACACGTCCTATTTGGCCAGATTCATTTTCTGAATGCCTTTCTGCATGCGCTGGTATTCATCTCTTTTCATGCCCAGGTAGTCTTTTTTGCTGATTTCATGCAGTTGCGGATAGCGTTCGGTTGCGTCAAACCAGGAGGAGAGTCGTTTTTCAAGCTGCTGGTTTCCAGGAGCGTCCAGGTAAGCCGTGATGGCCAGGTAATAGCGCAGGGTATTGCGCTCGATAACGCCAGCCATGCCGGAGGCGTACTCGGGGCTGCCGTCGCTTTTTTTACCGACGATGCTTAAGGAACCGCTGATTTAATCGCCCATCATGCGGCATAAGGGCAAACATCCGGTATATTATCGCCATCCAAATGGGAGGGGGAAATGAACCAATCCAGCTTCAGCGACATAGAATACAGCCTGCG
>JAAZED010000435.1 GCA_012512465.1 Oxalobacter sp.
GTCCAACGCCATCAATCTTGCCCAGCTTCTTGATGTCGATATGAAGCATCTGGCCGGGCCTGTCCCACTGATAACGGATAACGGGTTCTTTGGGGGTTAATGTATGAAGCCGTGATAAGCCCTGACGCTTCAAGACACGAAATACGCTGCTTCTGCATAGACCGAGGCGGTGTGAAATCATATCTCCTGTCAGACGCTTTTGACGCAAGGCGAGAATCCGCTGAATGTCCTGTAACCGAAGCTTGCTACGACAGCGTAAAGGACGGGATGAGGCGTCTTTCAGGGCGGACAGGCCTCCCTGCCTGTAGCGCTGGCACCATTTCCTGGCGGTTCTGACGCTGACGCCAAATCCGGCTGCCACAATGGATGCCGGTTGGGTCTGCATCCGTTTGACCATTTCTTCTCGACCTTTGGGCGTAAGTTTGGCATTCTTATGGATGTTCACCTTTCTTCCTTTCCTGTTTGCTGAGTGTCGTAACTCCAGCTTAACGGGGATTCGAAAGGTGAACAACCTATTGAGACTTTACACCTAGCGCTGTTTTTTCGTCATATAAAAAACCCGGTTATAAGAACCGGGTTTTTAGTGGAGTGGGGCTGTGGCTTATTCTTCGTAGCGGTTTACCAGGCGCCCTATGCCGTCAATGATGACTTCCACGGTGCTGCCGGGGCGCATGGAGCCAACGCCGACAGAGGTGCCGCAGGAAATAATGTCGCCCGGCTCCAGTGTCATGTCATGTGAAATCATGCTGACCAGCTTCTGCGGGGAAAAGACCATATCACTGATAGGGTAATTCTGACGCTCATCGCCGTTCAGGATGGTTTTGATGACAAGTTTGGACGGGTCTACGTCGGTGACGATGCCCGGACCGAATGAGCCGAAAGTATCAAAACCTTTTGCACGCGTCCATTGTGCAAAGGTCGGGTCTTTCTGGATGATTTCACCAGCGGTCACATCATTGCTGCAGGTATAGCCAAAGATATAGTCTTTTGCCTGGTCTTCGGAGACTTCCTTGCAGCGCTTGCCGATCACAATTGCCAACTCGCCCTCATAGACCACTTTGCCGTCGTAGGATTTCGGTTTTTTGACAGCTTCACCATCCGCAATGAATGCGGAGCCCGGCTTCAGGAGATAAAGCGGTTCTGTGGGAGTGGGTACGCCCAGCCGTGCTGCCAGGGCATTGAAATTGTTCCACAACAGGATCATTTTGGTGGGAACACAGGGAGTCAGCAGTTTGACGTCCGCGCGTTTGACGGTTTTGCCCGCCGCCGTCGGGTTATCAAACATATTACCGGTATACACGGCAATATCATCGCCATCCATCAGGCCAAAGCCGATTTCCGATCCCTGTTCATAACGTACCCATGATTTCATTTTTATCTCCTTGGTTGAGTGTTTTTGCTGGATTACATATTTGCGATCATGATGTCGCCAAATTCGGAAGTGGAAACTTCATCGGCGTCATTCATCAGGCGGGCAAAGTCACTGGTCACATGCTTTGATGTGATAGCTTTCTGCATGGCATCGATCACAATGTCAGCGGCTTCTTCCCAGCCCATATGGCGCAGCATCATTTCTGCCGACAGGATCAGTGAGCCGGGGTTGACATTGTTTTGCCCGGCAAGCGAAGGGGCGGTGCCGTGCGTTGCCTCAAAGATGGCAACCGTGTCGGAAATATTGGCGCCAGGCGCAATGCCGATACCGCCAACCTGCGCAGCCAGAGCGTCCGAGATATAGTCGCCATTCAGGTTGAGCGTTGCCAGTACGCTGAATTCATCCGGGCGCAACAGGATTTCCTGCAGGAAGGCATCGGCAAGCACATCCTTGATAACGATCTCTTTACCGGTCTTCGGGTTTTTAACGGAGCTCCACGGGCCTTTGCCAATCACTTTGGCGCCAAATTCTTTTTGAGCCAGTGCGTAGCCCCAGTCACGGAAACTGCCTTCTGTAAATTTCATGATATTGCCCTTGTGCACAAGGGTGACAGAGGGCAGATCATTGTCGACGGCGTACTGGATGGCTTTTCGGACCAGCCGTTCCGTTCCTTCTTTGGACACCGGCTTGATACCGATCCCCGAAGTGGAGGGGAAACGAATCTGGCTGACACCCATTTCCTTAACGAGGAAGTCGATGACCTTGTTGGCTTCTGCAGAGCCTTCCGGCCATTCAATGCCGGCATAAATGTCTTCCGTATTTTCGCGGAAAATCACCATGTTGGTTTTTTCCGGCTCACGCAAGGGAGAGGGAACGCCATCAAAATAACGAACCGGGCGCAGGCAGACATAAAGATCAAGCTGCTGGCGCATGGTGACGTTCAGTGAGCGTATGCCGCCGCCGATGGGCGTGGTCAGCGGTCCCTTGATGGAAATGACGTATTCTTTCAGCGCCTGCATGGTTTCATCAGACAGCCAGACATTGTCACCATATACCTTGAGGGACTTTTCACCGGCATAGACTTCCATCCATTCAATTTTGCGCTTGCCGCCATAGGCTTTGGCAATGGCCGCATCAATCACTTTGCGCATTACGGGGGTGACATCGATGCCGATGCCGTCGCCTTCAATAAAGGGAATGATCGGGTTATCAGGCACATTGAGTGAAAAATCGGCATTCACCGTGATTTTTTCACCTTTTGCCGGAACCTGAATATGCTGATACATGGCTGTCTCCGAATAAAACGAGTGTTAATTACAGGGGGAAATCCCGACGGGTGCCGTCTTTCTCAGACGACGGCACCATCATTGTTGCTTTTTTCCTTGACCGGTTTGATCAGATCCTCCCGTTTAATGCCCAGACGCATCGCAATGGCGGCGGCAACGAAAACGGAAGAGTAGATACTGAACACAATACCAATGGTCAGCGCGATGGCGAAGTTGTGCAGGGTCGGGCCGCCAAAAAACAGCATGGCAAGCACCATGACTTCCGTACTGCCATGGGTGATCATCGTGCGGGAAATGGTCCGGGTGATCGCACTGTTGATCACTTCAGTCACGCTTGCACCACGCATGGTCCGGAAGTTTTCGCGTACGCGGTCAAAGATAATGACGGATTCGTTAACCGAATACCCCAGTACCGCCAGGACGGCGGCTAAAACGGAAAGCGAAAACTCCCACTGGAAGAAGGCAAAGAAACCCAGAATGATAATGACGTCATGCAGGTTGGCCAGTACAGCGGCAACACCATATTTCCATTCAAAGCGGAAACCAAGATAAATAATGATGCCAAAGACCACAAGTCCCAGTGCCATCAGGCCATCATGGGTGAGTTCATCACCAATCTGCGGGCCGACAAACTCAACCCGTTTGAGTTCGACGTCCGGATTTTTTTCCTTGAGTGCGGAAAAAAGTTTTTCGCTCAGTTCGGCTGAAGTAATGTCTTTTTTCAAGGGCAGATTGATGATGACATCCTGTGCCCGGCCAAAGTTCTGGACCTGAAAGTCGTCACCAATGTCGAGCCCTGCCACCGTTTTACGAATGTCCTGCAGATCAGCCGCCTGTGCATAGCTCACCTCGATTGCCGTACCGCCAGTGAATTCATTGGAGAGGTGGAGTCCCTTGTAGCAAAGGAAGAAAACGGCAGCAATAAACGTCGCAAAAGAAACGATATTGAAAATCAGCGCATGGCGCATGAAAGGAATATCTTTTTTTATTCGGAAAAATTCCATGGTGGATTCCGTAATCTAGTCAGTAACAAAAAAATCAGGCACGATCAATGATCAGTTTTCATCCGGCTTCCATACCTGGCCGATCGCAAGCGAATCGATCCGTTTGCGGTGTCCGTACCACAGGTTGACCAGTCCGCGCATCACAAATACGGATGAGAAGATCGATGTCACAATACCCAGCACGTGAAC
>JAAZED010000436.1 GCA_012512465.1 Oxalobacter sp.
GGCGGTAATGCAGATAAAGGGCACCCGCTGCTCAATCGCAGCCTGTACGCCCCTGACAAAGCGTTCACCCACGACTGATCCCATCGAGCCGCCCATGAATTCAAACTCGAAACAGGCAACGACCAGCGGCATGGTCTTGATGGCACCGCCCATGACAATCAGCGCATCAGTTTCACCTGTTGCCTCAAGCGCCGATTTCAGGCGTTCCGGATATTTTTTGCTGTCCTTGAATTTGAGGGCATCAAGCGGCAGGGTATTCTGCCCGATCTCGTACCGCCCTTCCGCATCCAGCAGGACATCCAGCCTGTCGCGTGCACGAATCCGCATATGATGGCTGCATTTCGGGCAAACATGGGTATTCGTTTCCAGATCTGTGCGATATAAAACGATTTCACATGATGGACATTTGACCCACAAGCCCTCCGGTACCGTCTTTCGACCACTTGTTGCATGCGGCTGAATCCGCGGAGGAAGCAGTTTGTCTAACCAACTCATAAAAACTCCTGGTAAACCTGCTGTTTCAGGTAACAATAAAAACAGCAGGTTTGCATATCAATGATTTCTGCCCGGCTAACCTGTCAGGTCAACCGGGACATTTAGTCCCTGGGCAGAATCATACTGTTTTGGCGCCATTTCGCCAACTGGCATTTTATCCATCCAGGGCTTTTCTGATACCTGACATAAAGTTTTCCAGATCAGCCTCTCTCCGGCTTTTCTCTGAATTTTCAAGCACTTGTATCAATCGGCTGCCGATAACAACACCATCTGACAGAGAACCAATTGCCTTTGCCGTTTCCCCATCGCGAATGCCGAATCCCACGCAAACCGGGATGGGCACATGCTTTCTGATTGAGGGGATGACGGACTTCACCTCATCCAGATTGAGGGTAGCGGCACCGGTTACGCCTCTTAATGAAACATAATAGACATAACCGGTGGCAATTTTTCCGATTTTTTCCATACGGGCCTCGGTTGAGGTCGGGGCAAGCAGGAAAATCGTGTCCATTTCATTCGCCTTCATCAGCGCGGAAAAGCTTTCACTTTCCTCTGGCGGATAATCCACAACCAGGACACCATCCACGCCTGCTTCTCGGGCATTTTTGACAAAGAGCTCCAGTCCCATCCGTTCAATCAGGTTGGCGTACCCCATGAACACCACCGGTGTATCGGGATCATCCTGTCGAAATTCCCGGACAAAACGGAAAATATCATGCAGGCTGATACCATTTTTCAATGCGCCCTCAGAGGCGCGCTGGACCACCGGGCCATCCGCCATTGGATCGGAGAACGGCACCCCGAGTTCAATAACATCTGCACCGCCCCTGACAAGGGCATGCATGAGCGAAACGGTGGTATCCGGATCAGGATAGCCGGCGGTAATATAGGGAATAAGGGCTTTTCTGTTTTTGCTTTTCAGGGCGGTAAATGTATTTTGTATGCGTGACATAATGAATCCTTTCTGATGATTTCAAGCGTTGATGATTTTCATGACGTGAAATCACCACTGGATTCCTGCCCGCTGGGCAACCGTATGCATATCCTTGTCCCCTCTGCCTGACAGATTGACCAGGATCGTCTTGTCCCGCCCCAAAGCCGGGGCCATCCTGACAGCATGGGCCAGGGCATGGCTGGATTCAAGCGCAGGGATAATGCCCTCAATCCGGCAGCAGTCATGAAACGCCTTTACCGCTTCCTCGTCAGTTACTGAAACATATTGCGCCTGCCCGCTGTCTTTCAGCCAGGCATGTTCCGGTCCGATGCCGGGATAATCCAGACCGGCCGATACAGAGTGCGCCTCGATAATCTGCCCGTCATCGTCCTGCAGCAGGTAGGTCCGGTTGCCATGCAGCACACCGGGCCTGCCAACGGCCAGTGGGGCGGCATGCCTGCCGGTTTCAATTCCCTCACCGGCCGCCTCCACACCAATCAGGGTGACATCAGGATGCCCGATATAAGGATAGAAAATGCCCATGGCATTGGAACCGCCACCCACACAGGCAACAATATGATCCGGCTGTCTTCCCGTCATTTCCGGCATCTGGATGAGGCACTCCTCTCCGATAACCGTCTGAAAATCCCTGACCAGCATGGGATAGGGATGCGGCCCGGCAACCGTACCGATAATATAAAAAGTCGTCTCCACGTTGGTGACCCAGTCACGCATGGCTTCATTCAAGGCATCTTTCAGTGTTTTTGAGCCGGACTCGACCGGTACCACAGTTGCCCCGAGCAGCTTCATCCGGTATACGTTCTGCGCCTGCCGTTTGACATCTTCACTGCCCATGTAAACTATGCATTCCATACCAAAACGGGCACAGATAGTGGCAGTAGCCACGCCATGCTGCCCGGCGCCCGTTTCGGCAATGATGCGCTTTTTGCCCATGTGCTTTGCCATCAGCGCCTGTCCGATGACATTGTTGATCTTGTGTGCCCCGGTATGGTTCAGGTCTTCGCGCTTCAAATAAACCTGGGCGCCTCCCAGCATGTCAGACCAGCGTTCGGCATGGTAAATCGGGGAAGGACGCCCGACATAATGTTTCAGTTCATGCCGGAATTCGGCCATGAAAGCCGGATCATTTCTGAAACGCTCATACGCGCCGGCAAGCTCATCCAGTGCATAAATCAGGGTTTCGGATACAAAAATACCGCCATAGATGCCAAAGTGACCACGGGCATCCGGCAGGGAATAGCCGTCATTCCTGTGCAGCGGACGGCTGTCAGGTTTACTCAAACTGTTTTTCATGATTTTCTCTCATTGTCTGGCTTTGGTTTTCCTGTCAGAGGAAAACAGCTGTGGCCGGATTATGCGGATGACTCAGGAAATCTGGTCTGCCGCACGGACCGCGTCGACAAAAGCGCGGATTTTTCCGGCATCCTTGATGCCCCGGCTGCTTTCAACGCCACTGCTGACGTCAACAGCATAGGGCTGTACGCGTTTCACAGCGCCAGCTACATTTTGTTCGCTCAAGCCACCACTCAAAA
>JAAZED010000042.1 GCA_012512465.1 Oxalobacter sp.
TGGTGAAGTGGCGGATTCACATGCACTGATCAGACATGCTTTCAGCCTGAAGAAGCAGACCAAAGCCTATACTTTTGACGATGACGAGTTGCCGATGGTGGTTGCCCATTCGATTCAGACAATGAAGCCTGCACGTACCCGGGAGGCCGGACGTGGATAATTTTCAGTTTGACCAGGCCGAGGGATTAAGGCGTCTTCTGGGCGAGCCCCGGCAGCGCATCTATACGTTTTTGTCGACGCTGCCGCACAGAAACAAGAATCATGTCCTTTTCAATCTGGCAGCCTCCCTGTCCCGTTCCGGCAGTGCGGTGATGCTTTTGGATGCGACCTGTTCGCGTGAAGGGGTAGGCTTTTATCAGCCGCAGGAATATGCCAGCGCCACGCTGGCCCAGGTTGCGCGCAATGAATATGCCGTGGATGATGCGTTTTACCATGTGCCACAGGGTTTTGATGTGGTTCGCATGGCGGACTCCGCTGGTGAAATCGGGAAAAAGCGCTCTTTCCGCAACTGGCTGGACCTGTCTTTTGAGTCAGCGGCTGTTGACGCGGATGTGGTGCTGATTGACTCGCTTCTGGATAAGGAAAACAGGTTTTCCCTGACGGCGATGGAAAGCAGTTCGTTGATTTTACTCATAGAGGATACGGAAAAATCAATCAAGGACGCCTATATGCTGATCAAGCGTATGGCTGGTCATTTTGGACGCATGCCGTTTGGTGTGCTAGTATCAGGAAGTGGAGAAAACCGCTCGCAGGCAGTTTTCCGCAATATGGCACAGACAGCCGCACATTACCTGGGTGTTCAGCTGTATTCCATGGGTTATGTGCCGAAGGATGATCACATGGCACGGGCAGCCAGCCTGGGCCGTTCTGTTGTTGATGCTTTCCCGATGGCGCTGTCGTCATTTGCATTCAGACGCATTGCGGGTACGTTTTCTGATATTGGACCTTCTCAACAGAATGTGTATGAAATGGCTGGTGCATGACGCATGTACAACATACAGGGTAAATCTGACAGAAACGAACTTCTGATTCAGCATGCGCCCCTGGTAAAAAAGCTGGCGCATATGATGAGGGTGAGACTGCCTCCCAGTGTGGAGGTGGATGACCTTATTCAGTCAGGCATGATTGGTCTTTTGGATGCTGCCAGCCGTTATGAGGAGGTGCATGGCGCCCAGTTCGAGACCTACGCGATGCAGCGCATCCGCGGCGCCATGCTCGATGAACTTCGCAGCAATGACTGGATGCCGCGCGGCATGCGCCAGAACATGCGCAAGGTCGAAGATGCCATCCGTACCCTGCAACAGCGCCTGGGCCGCTCGCCCAATGAGTCGGAGGTGGCCAAGCAGCTGAACCTTTCCGTCAAGGCATACCAGGATCTGCTCTTTGATGGTGCAGGTCACCAGTTGGTTTATTACGAAGATTTCTTTGATTCGGAGTCAAGTGAGCACTTCCTTGACCGGCACGCGACTGACGTGGCAGAAGACCCGCTACAGATGCTCATGGACAGTGGCTTCAGACACGCGGTAATTGATGCGATTGATGCACTGCCTGAGCGGGAAAAGCTGTTGATGGGCCTGTATTATGAGCAGGAAATGAATCTCAAGGAGATCGGGGCAATCATGGGCGTCACGGAATCGCGTGTCAGCCAGTTGCACAGTCAGGCAATTGCACGCATGCGTGTCAGGTTAAAGGAGCTTATGTGGACTGGGGAAGCATAGTCGGTATTATCCTCGGTGTTGGCGGCATTGTTGTCGGTCAGGTCATCGAAGGCGGTCATATCACTTCGCTTTTGCAGCCGGCTGCATTTGTGATTGTTTTTGTCGGCACGCTCGGTGCGGTTGTTTTGCAGTCGGGTTTTCCTGTTTTCTGGCGCGGTGTGAAGCTGGTCAGGATCGTTTTTTTTCCGCCCGAAGATGATTACCCACAGATGCAGACAGATATCGGACGCTGGAGCCTGATCGCCTGGCGTGATGGGACACTGGCACTGGAAGGCCAGATCAACCAGGCAAAACATCCTTTTGTCCGTGCAGGGCTTCGTCATGTGGTCGACAATGTGGACCCGATGAAGCTGAGAAATCTTCTGGAAGCTGAAATCCAGGTTTACGAAGAAAACGAAAAGCTGCCTATCCGTATCTGGGAAGCGGCTGGCGGCTACGCACCGACGATTGGTATTTTGGGTGCGGTGCTGGGGCTGATCCATGTGATGGAGAACCTTTCCGACCCGGGACGTCTGGGGAGCGGTATTGCCGTGGCATTTGTTGCCACGATTTACGGTGTGGGTCTTGCCAACCTGGTCTTCCTCCCGATCAGTAACCGCTTAAAGGCATGGCTTAATCGTGAGGTGACCAAGCGTGAAATGCTGCTGGAAGCCTTTTTCGGCATGCTGATGGGCGAGCATCCCCGCATGGTTTCCGAGCGGATGTCGATTTTTCTGCCCAAAAGGGAAGGAAAAAAATAGATCAGGCTTTTTGACCGGCCTGTCTGAAGCAACATTGTCAGGAAATGCGCATGGCAAGAAAAAAACGCGAAGAGGAAAGTGACAATCATGAAAGGTGGCTGGTCTCCTACGCCGACTTTATTACCCTGCTTTTTGCGTTTTTTGTGGTGATGTATGCCATCTCTTCTGTCAATGAAAACAAGTATCGTGAATTGACCCAGTCTATTGGCTCGGCTTTTGGCGTCAAGGTTGTGCCAACGGTCATTAACGAGAATCCGCCTGTCTCCATTGTGCCTCCCGCCATTACCCGTCCTTTGCGGAAAAAGGCCACAACCAATATGGAAATCAGAAAAGAGCGCGAAAAGATGACCGAGATCGGGCGTGACCTGATGAAGGTACTGTCTCCGCTGATTAATGAGGGCAAGGTGAAGGTCATACAAAGCGCGCGCGGCGTCAATGTGGAAATCAATGCCAGTGTCCTGTTTGCGCCTGCCGAGGCCCGTCTTTCGCGGCAGTCTGAGGAGGTGTTACGGGCGGTTGCCCAGATCCTGAAAGATGAGCCAAATGATATCCAGGTAGAAGGGTTTACGGATAATATGCCAATCAGTTCGGCACAGTATCCTTCCAACTGGGAGCTTTCTTCTGCCAGGGCGAGCAGTGTGGTGCGGCTTTTTGTTGATCAGGGTATCGCCGGGGAGCGGATGGTGGCAATCGGACGTAGCGCCAATAGCCCGATTGATGATAATGCGACTTCTGATGGACGTTCGCGCAACAGAAGGGTGGCGCTGACGGTTTTATCCAATATTCCGGAGGCAGTGACAGAGGTGCCGGTATCGGTTAGCGAAAATAATACGGCAGGGCACTGATTCATCCAGCGTTTACCTGTCTTGAAGGGACGGCATATGCCGTCCCTTTTTGTTTGCCTGAATGTCATATTCCTCTGTCGGGGTGGTGTTTTCCCGCATTCAAATCCAGGAAATAAGGGGTAAAAGCCGTTCAATTCATCGAATCGGCCCCATCCCCGGTAGATGAAAAA
>JAAZED010000437.1 GCA_012512465.1 Oxalobacter sp.
ATCCGGCTTCAACCATCCTGTCGCCCAGATCATGCATTTCCGTAAAAGGGAGGACGTGTCCATACCCGTCCACCTGCTGAAAAGCCACTTTCAGGGGAGAAAGTGTCTCCGGACCAAAGCATGAAAACATCAGCATGCCGTCCTTGCTTAGTACACGTTTCCATGCCGAAAAAACGGACAGCGGCTCGGGGTGCCAGTGCAGCGACAGGCTGGACCACAGCATATCAAAACTGCCGTTCATAAAAGGCAATTCGGCAAAATTGGCACAGACCGTTCCCATCACCTTTCCGTGTTTTTTTGCCTCAAGCAGCATGGCATGGGAAGCATCCAGCGCCACCATTTTTGCACCGGGGAAGCGATCCCGCAAAAGCGGTAAATCCGCTCCCTCCCCACAGCCGGCATCCAGCACCCGCTTCGGTTCAACCCGGATCATCGACAGTCGCTCGTGCATCCGGTCTGCCACTTCCCTGCGCAGGAAAGCCGAGCCGGCAATGCGCGAAGGAAGAGCAAAAAGCTGCCGTACCCGCATGAGGTCAACAGGGCTGTCAGGCAAAACGAGCGGTTCTTCCGAAAAGGACATGAATTTCAAAAAGAGAATGCGATAATGTGTGAAGTTTAACCCTGAAAGAAAAATTCGGCGAATGATGGCGTTATTGCGATGCCACCACCTTCTAGACATGCTGCTGACACTCCGGAAAAAAACAGCCAGGCTGGCTGATCACATTGTGCGCTCCCTGCCGCACTTTTGCGCGCTGTGCCACTCACCCGGGTCATCCGGGCTGTGCGATAGCTGTCAGAAACGCTATTTTACCGGGGATGAGACCCGATGCCGCCAATGCGCCCACCAACTGACAGAAAGCAAAAACGATGTTCGTCTTTGTGGCGTCTGCCTCAAACGCTCCCCGACGTTTGACCAGACAATTACAGCAGCGGACTATGTCCCACCGATTGACCAGCTCGTCCAGTCGCTCAAGTTCGGCAGCCGCCTGGACCTGGCACCGCTTTTTGCTACCCTGATGGATCGCGCCATACAGAAAAACTCGCTGGAAAATACGTCTTATCCCACCATTCTGGCGCCTGTCCCCCTATCCAATAACCGGCTTATCACACGAGGGTTTAACCAGGCCCTTGAAATCGCAAAGCCGCTATCACACCAACGGAACATCCCCCTTATGCCGCACCTGATTGAACGTATTCGTGACACCCCTCCCCAGACAGTCATTTCCTTAAAGGAGCGGCGCAGAAATATCCGCGGGGCATTTGTTATCAATGCCGCATTCAAGACACAGATACAGGGTGCGCATATCGCCATTGTTGACGATGTGCTGACAACCGGTGAAACGATGGGCGAGCTGGCGCGCCTGCTAAAACAGGCAGGCGCCGCACAGGTCAGCGGTTTTGTTTTTGCCCGAACCCCGCTTTGAATCTGGAGAAGGCATGTTTCACGTCGTACTCGTTGAACCGGAAATCCCCCCCAATACAGGCAATATTATCCGTCTTTGTGCCAATACCGGTGCGCAGCTCCACCTGGTCGAACCCCTGGGATTTCCACTGGAAGACGCCAAAATGCGGCGAGCCGGGCTTGATTATCATGAATTCACCACAATGAAGGTTTACCGTAACTGGGAAGATTTCATCACAAAAAACCAGCCGGATAAAAACAGAATGTTTGTCCTGACAACACATGGCGCCACGCCTTTTGCCAATACCCCCTTCAAGCCGGGAGATTTTTTTGTCTTCGGCTCAGAGACAAAAGGACTGTCTGCCGGACTGCGCGACAGTTTTCCTGTATCACAGCGTATCCGTCTGCCCATGCGCCCGGATAACCGCAGTCTCAACCTATCCAACAGCGTGGCGGTTGTCGTTTTTGAAGCCTGGCGCCAGAACAGTTTTGAAGGCAGTGTCTGAAATAAAAAAACCGGCGGTCAAATGACCGCCGGTCTGGTCTTGTTAAAACCGGTCAACCGCCAAAAAAGTCTTTCACTTTCTGCCCCCATGACTTGTCCTGAGGTGTATGTCTTTCACCACCTTCCACGACCAGCTTGTCGAATTCCCTGAGCAGTTCTTTTTGTTTGTCGGTAAGTTTCACCGGTGTCTCCAGCGTCACATGACAGAAAAGATCACCCGCCTGGCCGGAGCGCACGCCTTTGATGCCCTTGCCGCGCAAACGGAATATCTTGCCCGTCTGGGTACCCTCCGGGATATTGAACGATACCTTGCCATCCAGTGTCGGCACCTCGATATCGCCACCAAGCCCTGCCCGACCAAATGAGACGGGCACTTCGCAGTGGAGATCATCGCCTTCCCGCTGGAATACCGGATGCGGCTTGATGCGGATTTCCACATAAAGGTCTCCCGGCGGCCCGCCATTGGCTCCTGGCTCACCATTGCCGGAAGAACGGATCCGCATGCCATCATCAATACCGGCAGGAATCTTGACTTCCAGGGTCTTGTTGCGCTTGACGCGGCCTACGCCGTGACACTGAATACAGGGGTCCTTGATGATCTTGCCCATGCCGTTACAGGTGGGGCAGGTCTGCAGGATACTGAAAAATCCCTGCTGCATCCGCACCTGGCCGGAACCATCACAGGTCTTGCAGGTTTCCGGCGTGGTGCCCGGCTTGGCACCGGAACCATGACAGGTATCACAGACATCCCATGAAGGAACGCGAATCGTCTTGTCAGCCCCTGTTGCGGCCTCTTCAAGCGTAATATCCAGGTTGTATCGCAGATCGGCCCCCCGGTACATCTGCGGGCCGCTGCTTCGCTGCTGCCCACGGCCGGTGCCGAAAATATCGCCAAAAATGTCGCCAAACGCATCGGCAAAGCCACCAGCACCAGCTCCAGAACCTCTGAAGCCTCCCCCCATATTCATATTGGGGTCCACCCCTGCATGGCCAAACCGGTCATAAGCAGCCCGCTTTTCCTCATCGGACAGCATCTCGTAGGCTTCCTTAACCTCTTTGAACTTGGCTTCTGCCGTCTTGCTGTCGGGATTGCGGTCAGGGTGGAACTTCATCGCCAGTTTGCGATAAGCCTTCTTGATCTCATCTTCCGACGCATTTTTGGGTACGCCCAGGGTTTCGTAAAAATCGCGTTTTGACATGTTGTTTCACACTATCCAGTTGTCTCCGGCATATCAGTATCTACCGGATGCTGTTTCCTTTTCCCGCCTGGCTCACTTTGTGTGGCGGGAAACCTGCCCGGGTATCAGGCAGAAAGCCGGACCAGGGTTTCATGAAAAGTGAAACCCTGATCCGGCAGTATACATAAAGCCTCCCAGAAGTTTATTCGCTCTTGGCGTCTTTATCTTCGTCCTTGACTTCCTTGAATTCTGCATCAACGACATCGGCTTCCTGTGGCTGGTCGCCCGCGGCCTCTGCGCCGGCATCGCCGCCTTCGCCAGCAGCACCGGCCTGCTGGGCCTGCATGTCGGCATACATTTTTTCACCCAGCTTCTGCGCGGCAGTGGAAAGCGCTGATATTTTGGCGTCAATCGCTTCCTTGTCATTTTCCCGCAGGGTTTCTTCGAGTTCCTTTATGGCATTCTCAATGGCATCCTTGTCGGCAGCCTCAAGCTTGTCGCCATACTCGCCCATCGATTTTTTGGTTGAGTGCAACAGGCCGTCGCCCTGATTACGGGAATCCGCCAGTTCACGCATCTTATGGTCTTCTGCGGCATTGAGTTCCGCATCCTTGATCATGCGCTGGATTTCTTCCTCGTTCAGCCCGGAGTTGGCCTTGATGGTGATCTTGTTTTCCTTGCCCGTGGCCTTGTCCTGGGCACTGACATTCAAAATACCATTGGCATCAATATCAAAGGTCACTTCGATCTGCGGCATGCCGCGCGGTGCTGTCGGGATACCTTCCAGATTGAATTCACCCAGCGCCTTGTTGCCCACAGCCATCTCACGCTCACCCTGGTATACCTTGATCGTTACTGCCGGCTGGTTATCCTCGGCGGTGGAGAATACCTGGCTGAACTTGGTCGGGATGGTTGTATTTTTCTGGATCATCTTGGTCATCACCCCACCCAGGGTTTCGATACCCAGCGACAGTGGCGTCACGTCAAGCAAAAGCAGATCCGTGCGGTCACCGGAAAGCACCGAACCCTGCAGTGCAGCACCAACCGCAACCGCCTCATCCGGATTCACATCCTTTCTCGGTTCCTTGCCAAAGAATTCCTTGACCTTTTCCTGCACCTTCGGCATGCGGGTCATACCGCCTACCAGGATAATGTCATTGATATCACTGGCCTTGAGTCCGGCATCCTGCAGCGCAATTTTGCATGGCTCGAGGGTGCGGTCAATCAATCCTTCCACCAGCGACTCAAGCTTCGCGCGGGAAATCCGGACATTCAGGTGAAGCGGTGTGCCATTGTTCATGGCGATGTACGGCTCATTCACCTCGGTCTGCTGTGCGGAAGACAGCTCGATTTTGGCGCGTTCTGCAGATGCCTTGATGCGCTGCAGCGCAATCGGATCATTTTTCAGGTTGATGCCATTCTGCTTGTTGAATTCTTCCAGGATGAAATCGATCAGGAGCTGGTCAAAATCTTCACCGCCCAGGAAAGTATCACCGTTGGTCGACAGCACTTCAAACTGCTTGTCACCTTCGACATCGGCAATTTCGATGATGGAAACGTCAAATGTACCGCCACCCAGATCATATACCGCAATCTTGCGATCACCCTTGCCAGCCTTGTCCAGGCCAAAAGCCAGCGCTGCTGCAGTCGGCTCATTGATGATGCGCTTGACGTCAAGACCGGCAATACGGCCGGCATCCTTGGTTGCCTGGCGCTGTGAGTCGTTAAAATAGGCCGGTACCGTAATGACGGCTTCGGTGACTTCCTCACCCAGGTAATCCTCGGCGGTTTTTTTCATCTTGCGCAGCACTTCAGCAGAAACCTGCTGCGGAGCCAGACGCTTGTCATCCAGTACGGAAACCCACGCATCGCCATTATCCGCCTTGACGATGGAAAATGGCATCAGGCCGATATCCTTCTGGACCTCTTTTTCATCATAGCGACGGCCAATCAGGCGCTTGATCGCATACAGGGTATTTTTCGGATTGGTCACTGCCTGCCGTTTAGCTGCAGCGCCAACCAGGGTTTCGCCGTCTTCCTGATAAGCAATAATGGATGGCGTCGTACGCGTCCCTTCCACGTTTTCAATGACCCTGGGTTGTCCCCCTTCGATTACCGAGACACAGGAGTTGGTGGTTCCCAGGTCAATACCAATAATTTTTCCCATTTTTTTTCCTTTCAAACCAGTTTTTCAGATCCGGACAGGGTTCCAAAGTGTTTGCCGGTTCAATTACCGGCGGCCTTGAGCTATCCGATCAATTTCTTTCACTTAACCCTATATGGCGCTTAATTCAGCAGTTTCAAGATCATTTTGCGGCAGAAACAATCACAATCGCCGGTCTGAGCAAACGATCAGACAGCATGTAACCCTTTTGCAATACCTCAACAATGGTATTGGGGGCCTGATCAGACGGCACCGTTGAGATAGCCTGATGCTTCATGGGATCAAGCTTTTCTCCTTTGGCAGGAATAACGGCCACCAGCTTGTTCTGCTCAAACACATGGGCAAGCTGACGCAATGTTGCCTCAACCCCTTCCTTGATTGACTCAACAGATGGTGCCTCCACTTTCAGACTCATTTCCAGGCTGTCTTTCACCGCAAGCATCGCCTCGGCAAAGCCTTCAACAGCAAACTTGTGCGCCTTGGTGATCTCTTCCTGTGCCCGACGGCGAATATTTTCCGTCTCGGCCTTGGCACGCAGGAAAGCATCATGCATTTCCGCTGCTTTCTGCTCCGCCTTTTCCAACTGCATTTCCAAAGAAAGCGTTTCTGTTGCCATTTCTTCAGATGGAACGATGATTTCATCGAGTGTGACATCTTTCTGACTTTCAGATGATGCGCCCTCTTTTTTGTCGTCCTGCACGATTTCCTCCAGATCAAAACATAAGCAATCCCTGACAGTTGGGGGCAGCATGCGGCTTTTCAAGCCATATTTTCAGGAAAATGTAAAAAAAACGTCCTCGCGCAAAAGAGCGTCATTCTGACAGCATCTCGCGGGCATGCTTGCGTGTTGTCGCTGTGATTTCGATGCCACCGAGCATCCTGGCAATCTCTTCGACACGCTCTTTATCAGTGAGTTTCACAATACGGGAAACCGGATGATCGGCTTTGTCCGATGTCATTTTGCTGACCTGAAAATGCGAGGCAGCCTGACTGGCCACTTGGGGAAGATGGGTAACACACAACACCTGGTGCCCTTGTCCGAGCTTTTTGAGAAGGCGACCGACCACTTCCGCCACCCCGCCACCGATGCCGCTATCCACTTCATCAAAAATCAGCGTTGGCGTTTCGGTTGCTGTGGATGTGATCACGGATATGGCAAGGGCAATACGCGCCAGTTCACCGCCTGAGGCCACTTTGGCCAACGGCCGCAAGGGCGAACCGGCATGGCCTGCCACCATGAATTCAATCTGTTCAAGCCCGTATGGCCCGGGCTGACAGGCATTTAACCTGACCGCAAACTGGCCGCCTTCCATGCTGAGACTATCCATGGTGCCGGTAACCGCCTGCCCCAGCAATGTTGCCGCTTCAGCCCGTTTTTTGCTCAGGGCGTCGGCTGCCGATAGATAAGCCGCCTCAGCCGCATCCGCTCTCTTCTGCAACACGTCAATATCCTGTGCTTCGGAAAGCGCCTGGAGGCGGGCACGCTGCACATCCAGTTCGGCAGGCAGGTCCTCTGGTGTCACACGGTATTTTCTTGCAGCAGAATAAAGCGCCTCCATCCGTGCTTCAACCTGTTTCAGGCGCTCGGGATCCAGATCAGTCCGTGACAGATAGTCACTCAGCATATAAACCGCTTCCTGCAACTGGATCCTGGCGGAGTCAAACAGTTCAACAACAGGGGAAAGCCCGTCGTCTATTTCGGCCAGCCGGGAAAGTTTTTGCTGCATGGCATGCAGGCGCGACAGGACAGGCACATCGGACTCTGATATTTCTACCAGTGCCTCCTGCGCGCCCCCCATCAGGCTCGCGGCATTGGTCAGGCGACTATGACTGCTGCTGACCTCAGCCCATTCATCAGGCCTGGGCGCCAGCTTTTCCAGTTCTTCCACCTGCCAGGCCAGGCGCTCTTTTTCCTCAAGAAGGTTCTTGGCATTCGCCTGTGCCTCGCGACAGCGCGCATCCAGCTCCTGCCAGATACGATAACGTGACGCCACCGTTTCCCCTTCATTGTGCAAACCGGCATGCCGGTCCAGCAACGTGCGCTGTCCATCCCCTCTGAGAAGTGACTGATGCGCATGCTGCCCGTGGATGTCGACCAATAGCTCCCCCAACTCACGCATTTGCGCAGCGGTTGCCTGGACACCATTGATAAACCCTCTGGAACGACCGGAAGCATCAATAACGCGCCGCAAAAGAACAACGTCCTCCTCCGTGTCGATCTCGTTTTCTTCCAGCCACTTTCTGGCCGATTCGCCAAGAGAAAATTCCGCACTGATTTCGGCTTTGGCGGCACCATCGCGAATCACACCCGGGTCACTTCTGGCACCCAGCGCCAGTTCCAATGCATCAATCAGAATGGATTTGCCTGCGCCGGTTTCCCCTGTGAGTGCAGAAAACCCGCCCCCGAACTCCAGTTCCAGGGCATCCACAATCACAAAATCACGAATGGCAAGCGTATGAAGCATGGTCAATCCGTATTATGTCCGGTCATGCGGACGGTATGTGCCAATAGGTAGCGGATACCCTCATTTCTTCTCCCGCACGGCGGTCTCACCCCAGTACAGCTTGTTGCGCAGGGTGTCGTAGTAACTCCACCCCTGTGGATGGAGAAAAGTAATGGTGTTGGATGAACGTTTGACAACAATCCGGTCTCCCAGTCGCAGGCTGGCAAAAGACTGGGAGTCATAATTCACGCTGGGCTGGTTTGCCTCAATCAGCTCAATAACAATTTCACTGGTATCCGGCACAATGATCGGCCGGTTTGAAAGCGAATGCGGCGCGATGGAAACAATGGCAATACCGCCCAGATTCGGATGCATCATCGGGCCGCCTGCTGACAGCGAATAAGCAGTTGATCCGGTTGGCGTGGACATGATCAGGCCGTCCGAGCGCTGCTGGTACATGAAGTGGCCATCCACCTCCACCTTGAGATCAATCATGCCTGATCCGCCGCCCCGGCAGATCACGATATCATTAAAGGCCGTCGCCTGATAAATGGCTTCACCCTCCCGGATAATCGCCCCTTCAATCAAAAAGCGTGTCTCCGAGACATATTTACCCTGCAGCATCTGTTCCAGTACCGGCAGCATCTGCTCCAGCGGAATATCCGTCATAAACCCCAGACGACCATGATTGATACCCATCAACGGCACCGTATAAGGAGAAAGCTGGCGGGCAATGCCGAGCATGGTGCCGTCTCCCCCGATCACAATGGCAGCAGCAGCCCGTGTACCGATATCTTCAATATTCATCGGTGTGACATTATCAAAGGGGATATTCATTGCCGTTTGTGATTCATACACCACAATGTAGCCGGCCTGCTCAAGGAAATCTGCGATTTTTTTCATCGAATCCAGAATGCTTTCCGTATAGGACCTGGAGACGAGAGCAAAAATTTTCTTTTTTTCAGACATTTTTAAAAATAGTTTGCGGTTTGCCCAGTTTTCAGATTACACCAAAACACCGGTTTTTCCCCTGTTATTTGAGGAATAAATCAGGGCCGTGTTTCAAAATCAGCATAAACCGGGATAAATGCGTAAAATAAGATGGCGACACCTACTGCACCCCCATACGATCCCGTTTTTTGTGATCTTTGTCAACGGCTCAACCATCTGATGAAAAGCACCATCAAAGCAGTTCTCTTTGACCTGGACGATACGCTTTGGGCCATTGACCCGGTGATTGCCCGGGCAGAACAGGTTCTGTTTGAGTGGCTCAAACGCCATACCCCTGCGGTGGCCAGTGACAGCTTTATTGAAACTTTTCGCACCCGGCAAAAACGCCTGATTGAACAGCATCCCCGATACGGATATGCGCTGTGGGAACTGCGTCATGCCTGTCTCATGGAAGCTTTTGAAGAAGCCGGAATCAAAAGCACAGCGGCAGACGACGCCATGCAGGTTTTCAGCAGGGCGCGCAATGATGTCCATCTGTACGATGATGTGATTCCGGCCCTGGCCAGCCTCGGCCACCGGTATATGATCGGCTCCATTTCCAATGGCGCGGCAGATCTGGAACATATCGGGATCGCTCACCACTTTCGCATTTCCCTTGTTGCCTCGGCATTTGGCCGCCCAAAACCGGAGCCTGCTATTTTTCATGCCGCCTGTGACGCGCTGGAAATCCATCCCGGCCAAGCGGTATATGTGGGAGATGATGCGGAAAATGACGTCGCCGGCGCCATGCGTGCCGGCATGAAAACCGCCTGGATGAAGCGGCCGGATCTCGTACCGAAAAAAGCCCTGCCGGAAAATGTCAGGCCGGATATCATTGTGCATTCCCTGGGCGACCTCGAAAAACTGCTCATGCCATAATAGCGGCTGACTATTGAATCAGGCCATAACCTTACATACAATACCCCGATGCAACTTGAACCACGCGCAAAAATCCTGCTGAAAACACTGATAGAGCGATATATCGCCGAAGGTCAGCCGGTTGGTTCACGTGCGTTGTCCAAGCTCTCCAGCCTGGAGCTTTCTCCTGCCACCATTCGCAATATCATGGCGGATCTGGAAGACATGGGATTTATTGCCAGCCCGCATACGTCAGCCGGCCGGATTCCCACACCGAAAGGATTCCGTATTTTTGTTGACACCCTGCTGACCGTCCAGCCCATCAGCGAGAAATCGGTTAAATCCAATATCCAGCACAGCCTGCAGATCGGCCAACCGCAGAAAATCATTGCCAATGCTGCCCAGATGCTTTCCTCGCTGTCCCAGTTTGCCGGGGTTGTACTGGCTCCCCGCCACGAACAGGCTTTCAGGCAGATTGAATTTCTGCGCCTTTCGGAAAAACGCATTCTGCTGGTTATCGTTTCCCCTTCCGGGGATGTCCAGAACCGGCTGTTACTGACTGAGACAGATTACACGCCCTCACAACTGGTTGAAGCCGCCAATTACATCAACCGGAATTTCAGCGGGCTGCAGCTCGATGACATCCGTATGCGACTGCATGCCGAACTGCAGCAATTGCACAAGGACCTGTCTAAACTCATGGCTGCGGCCATCGAAGCCAGCAATGAAGCGCTAACCGACGACAGTGAACATGTTGTCATTTCAGGCGAAAAAAACCTGCTTGGCGTATCTGATCTCACCTATGACATTTCATCGCTCAGGCGGCTTTTCGATATGTTTGAGCAAAAAACCGAGTTGATGAAGCTGCTGGATGTTTCCAGCAAGGCAACGGGTGTCCAGATCTACATCGGGGGGGATTCCCAACTGGTCCCCATGGATGACATGAGCGTGGTCACCGCGCCTTATCAGGTCAATGGCAATATTGTCGGCACCCTGGGCGTCATCGGCCCGACACGGATGGAATACCATCGGGTTATCCCGATTGTGGATATTACGGCACGCCTCTTATCCAGCGCACTCAGTCATCCGGAACACGGTATCAAAAACGATACCGATTGATCTCGTCCCGTGTTTTTTCGGCCACTTTGCGGGATGCCCTGGCAAATACTTCATTTTCTGCAATACCGGCATACAGGATGGCACGGGATGAGTTGATCATCATGCCTTTGCCATCCGGGGTTTTGCCTGCGGCAACCGTCGCCTGGATATCACCGCCCTGCGCGCCGATGCCGGGCACCAGAAGCGGCATGTCACCAATGATTTCCCTGACAGCGGCCAGTTCCTGCGGGAAGGTTGCGCCGACCACCAGGGCACACTGGCCATTGGTATTCCATTTTTCGGCAACCAGGCGCGCCACATGCTGGTACAGCGGCACCTGGCGGCCCGCTTCATCAACGGGCAAAAACTGAAGATCCGAGCCCCCCGGATTGGAGGTGCGGCACAGGACAATGGCCCCTTTTTCCCTGTACTGAAGATAGGGCTCAACCGAATCAAATCCCATGTAGGGGGAAAGGGTAACGGCATCGGCCTGATAACGCTCAAAGACTTCGCGAGCATACTGCTCGGCGGTGGCACCGATATCCCCGCGCTTGGCATCAAGAATCAGGGGAATATGCGGGTATTTTTCGCGGATGTATCCGCACACTGCCTCAAGCTGATCTTCTGCCCTTTCCGCATGAAAGTAGGCAATCTGCGGCTTGAAGGCACAGACAACATCCGCCGTTTCATCAATGATGGCCCTGCAGAAGGCAAAGATGGCATCCGGTTTTTTCTGGAGATAAGCGGGAAAACGCTTGGTGTCCGGGTCAAGCCCGACACAGAGAAGCGAATGGTTGGCTTCCCACGCAG